>VKHO01000025.1 GCA_011125455.1 Chlamydiales bacterium STE3
GGATTTATGTTGATTTATATAACTGGGTAATCAACCACGGGAGTCTGACAACAAACGGACAAAAGAGGACTCCTGCAATGGCAGCTGGCTTGATAGATCATCAGATGTCATATCAAGAGTATATTCGTCTTCCGGTTTATGACGACTATAAGTTGAGAGAAAGATTAGCAGAGAAAGTAATGACGATGAACGAACAGGAGATGCTAGGAGCTAGTCGCAGGGTAAAAATCAAACCGGAAAAAGCGACGATTATGCAGTCAGGAGAGGTAGCTGCATGACGTTAACTTTCTTCCCGTCTACCCTAAATCGTTTTCTTTAGGAATTAATCCATTAGCAAATGATCGAGAAAAGTTCGCACGGGCAGTCGAATAGAAAGTTAAGCTGGCTTATGTAGGCATTAAATTGAGACTACTGGTCTCAAACCTCCTTTTTTTCAGTATCAATTTTAGAAATTGAACCGCCAGATCCCAAACTTATAAAAAGAAATACAACGAATAGGCTTCCCACCGCCATAAGCGCAGTACCCGGGACTAGCATCCCAGTTGCAAGAAAAACACTACCGGCAGCAAAGCATACAACGGCAAGCGTTACAAAAATTCCCACAGCGACACTTGTAACGATTTTATCTGTCAATGCATTCTTGTTTTTCGAAGGCTTTTCATCAACTGTATAATCAGCCTGGACATACCTACTCTTGTTAATTCCATCTAAAACCGCTTCAGGCATATAAACCCCTTTAAATTAAGAAATATATTTAATAAAATTATCTCTTATAGCAATTAAGAAATGATTAATTTTTTATTAACAACAGTTAAAAACAAAAATTGTTAATATCAATTATTAGAAAGAAAATCACCCTGACCAAAGAAGAGCTTCTCAGATAGTTAGATAAGAATTTAAATTTTTTTTTAGAATTAGTTTATTTGGTAGATGCGTTTTTCAAAATAAGTATTCAAACACCAAGAGACTGTGCCCAGCCCAGCAAAAAGGAGCGAAAACGAAAAAAGAAGACCTGCCATAGGAGCTCCTAACCCACTTGCAATAGCATTTATAGCTCCACCACAGCTTGCTCCAGCAAGACCTGCAAATACTAAAGTTGCTACACCAGTGATCACATAAGCCACCAAAACGCATTTATTTTTTTTAGTAAACTCTAAAGTTTCATTTTCAATATTAAATGAATGACTTCTACTTCTCGATACTTCATTATCAGGCATTATATTCTCACTAGATGATCAAATTAGAAAGTAAGGTTACCCCAACTTTGATTATTTCTCATTAAGAATGATTATAAGTTTATAAGAAGAATTTTCAAAAACTTTTGGAAAAGGGCAGAAATGCGCCTTTAAGAGAGCTTTGGCACCTTTCAAAACTCTAGAAGAAAAACATCTAAGAATTTTGACTAAAACAGGAATCTATTTGAAGAGTGGTTGTCGTCAGATCCGCCGTTCCTGACCTCTCCTCCACCTTGCGTTCTAAAACAGGTATTTTTTCTGCGCCGCCAGTAGGGACTGCTAATTTTATTCCTGTGAATCCTTGGAAAGCCATCGACATCAGACCTGTCATCATAAAAGTAATCCCCATCCCTTTAATTGCGGGTATTACATCGGAAACAGCCAGTTTTTCTCTTATAGCTGCAATTAAGGCAATTGCAAGCCACCAACCTAATCCAGAACCGAAAACGTACACAAGGTTTGGCCAGAAGGGATAATCTCGAGTGACGGCAAAAAGACAAGCTCCTAATATTGCACAATTTACAGCGATAAGAGGAAGGTAAACACCCAAAGAGTTATATAAAGCAGGCGAAAACTTTTCGATGACAATCTCTAAAATTTGGACAAAACCTGCAATGACGGAAATAAAAATAAGAAATTCAAGAAACCCTAAATCTATTTGGGTTGCATCCAATCCCAAAATGCTCAGCCATTGCAGAGCATTAGGGCCCGTCACGAAGCGGTGAACAAACCAATTCAACACCCCGGCCACCGTTAAAACAAAAACGACTGCCACCCCTAACCCATTAGCGGTTTTAAGTTTCGTCGAACAGGCAAGATAGGTACACATGCCTAAAAAGTTTGCTAAAAGAAAATTTTCTATCAACACCGATTGCAGCAGAAGTCCAAATAGATTTAATGTCTCGTAATTTCCCATCCAAATGCCCATTAAAGTCTCCTAACCGGTTTTTTTATTAATCATGTTAAAGAGCCAAATTAACCCACCAATAATAAAAAAAGCTGCAGGAGGGCTCACCATCAGGGCAAAATTATCATAAAGATTGGGGTTGTCCGCTGTTGCATACCAACTCATTGGAATCACTTGCAGACCAAAAAGTTGTCCAAATCCAAAAAGTTCTCTAACAGCACTTACAATAAATAAAACCGCCGCATATCCAAGACCTGCTCCAAGACCATCCATAAATGCAGGCATAGGACCTACATTTTTAGCCATGCTCTCTGTTCTCCCCATCACAATGCAATTTGTAATGATCAGTCCAACAAAAACACTCAATACTTTTGAAATGCTAAAAAAATAGGCTTGAAGAAATTGATCAATAATAATGACAAACACGGAAATGATGGCAAGCTGCGTAATCATGCGGACGCTTTCAGGTGTATAATTACGCAGTAAGGAAACAAAAAGCGAAGAAAATCCAGTGACAAATGAAACAGATAACCCCATAGTGATTCCCACAGAAAGCCTATTTGTTACTCCAAGCGCAGAGCAAATGCCCAAGACCGCAACTAGAATCTGATTACTTCCCCAAAGCTGCTCTGTCAGATATTTGTAAGAAGAAACTTGCTGGTTTACCATTATTATCCTTAAGTAGTGGATTTTTTCTCTGAGCTTTCATTTAACTTTATTAGAAATGCACGGTAAGGATCTAGAACTTGTCTGTAGGCATCTGTGACACCATTTCCCGTTAAAGTGGCACCTGTCATTCCATCAACCGCACTCATCGCTTTAGGAGAGTTACCTAAAACTTCAGACACTTTGCCTTTTACAACTGTAATCCCAAGAGGAGCTGTCTTAAAATCTGTTTGCCCACTAGACCCTTGTTGAAAAATTTTCTTTCCAGGAAAGAGATTTTGCCAATACGCTTCCGCAATATTAGCACCAAGTCCTGGTGTTTCTTTTTGATCATACCAAGAAGCCCCAATAACAGTGTCTCCATCAATTTTGATTGCTAAATAGCCGTAGATAGCATCCCACAAACCATAGCCATTAATAGGAATGACGTAGCCTTCCGCATTGTCTACTTTTTCATCCTGCTTATTATTGCCGACTATTTTATAGATAAGCATCCAGGGCTCTTTATAGTAACCACTCTTTTTAAACTCACTAACGTAACGATCTTCATTGAGGCCAAGCTCTTGAAAAGTTTTAATATCACCCTGCTTATTCACCAGTAATGGGACGAAACGCTTCTTATAAATTTCGATCAGCTGTTCTTGAGTGGCAAAAACTTTGCTCTGATCGGAAACTAAAGTGCCTTGGTCATATTTCGCTGGGATATACTCCCCTTGCGCATTTTTGACTAAAAAGTAACCATCATGGCTTAAAACTTTTGAGGCGATCATCATCTGTTTGCTTCGATCCAGCTCCTTTGCCACCTCTTTCGGCTTAGCAAGAGTGCTAGCAAGAACAGATAAAATTAGTGCACACACAAAACTCAAGACAATCATAAATAGAATGACTTGATTATTAGAAAATTCCTTTCTACGCTGCTGTTCTGACACGTGCTAGGCTCCGTTTTCTTGAGTAACGAATCACATAATAATCAATTAAAGGGGCAAAAACGTTCCCCACTAGTATTGCAAGCATAACGCCTTCTGGATAGGCAGGATTGATGCAACGGATCACAATGGTGACCAGACCACAAAATGCCCCATAAATCCATTTGGCTAAATTCATGCTCGGCGAGGAAACTGGATCTGTTGCCATAAAGACAATTCCAAAAGCTAATCCGCCTATTATTAGATGCTTGTAGGCGGGAAACCCCATTTGAGCTGCATACCAAGCTCCATTATCAGCTCCAAAAAAAGCAGGAATAAATTCAAAAGCTGAAGCGGTTAAAAATGCTCCTAGAGTCATCCCTAGCATTGTTCTCCAAGAACCAACGCCTGTCCAAATTAAGACTAAAGCACCTAAAATACAAGCCAATGTTGAAGTTTCACCTATACATCCGAGTTTATCGCCGAAGAAAAATCCCCAGTCGCTGTTATGACCGAGATCGTAATTTAAAGCGGAAAAATGGTAGGCATCTTCAAAGTAACCTGAGGAAAGACCTAGGCCCCCTTCATTTAAAGGCGTAGTCACAAATGAACGAATCTGATCTTGATTCAACTGACCAAGCGTTGCCTCTCCGTTTGCATTCCATTGATTAAAGTGCTTTTCAATTGTCGCTATTGTACCGACATCCTGCCCAATGTTATTGGTTGCAATGGCATCCACATGAATCCGTTTTACATCAGCAGGCACGTTGAATCGAGCAAGCTTAGTCGCTTGCGAATAACCATCTAAAGCAGTGGTTTGCGCTTCTTGATTCATTTTTACTAAACTCTGGCGAACAACCGTTGGATTCCCCCCTACCCAAACATCTCCGGACATACGTCCAGGATAAGCGAAAAAAAGAAAAGCACGACAAGCAAGAGCAGGATTCACAATATTCATTCCTGAGCCACCGAATACTTCTTTAGCAAAAATAATTCCAACAGAAACACCAACTGCAGCCATCCAGTAGGGAATGGTCGGGGGAAGAATCAATGCATAGAGGATCCCTGTCACCAAAAAACCTTCGGAAATGGGATGTCGCCTGACACAAGCGAATAGAGCTTCCCACCAACCCCCAACGGCATAGACAAGAATGGTCAAGGGCAGAAATAGAGACAATCCTTCCTTAATAATCGAGAGATAGCGGTTATCTTTTAACGAGAAATCTATATAGGTACGCAAAGACTCAGTGCTTGCTAGGTATTCATTCATTAAACGATAATCACCGCTTGAATAGACATAACTTTGTAAACCCGTATTCCATATCGCTGTAATAATACAGGGAATTAATGCAAAGACGACAATAATCATCCACCGCTTGAGATCAATCGCATCTCGAATATGAGGACTGCGCTGTGTGTTGATAGGAGCTTCGTAGAGAAATGTATCACCAGCTTCAATGAGAGGCTGTAGTGCGTGTAAGGGTTTCCCTTCCTCAGCTAAATGAAGCTGATAATCCAAAAATCTGCGCAGCATACCGACCTATATTAAGTTTAGTCTATGAGTCACTTACGGCAAGAAAAAAAGTCGCAAGTCGAGTTTTAAATTTCAGCCTAGCAAAATCCTCAAAAAAAGGGGAAATATTTTTATAAAGCTGGAAAGTCTGATCTTTCTACTTCCTTCCCTTTTGTTGCCGCCATTTCACAAGAAACCTTAAAAAAGAAATAAATTTATTCTAGGAATTAAGTGACTTTTAAACGTCATTCAACTACAATCAGAAGGATTTAAAGTCTTTGATAATCATATGCTTAAAAAATGGCTTCTTTTAGCAGCGATTATTGCTATTTCATTTTTAGGTTTTTTTTACGATTCTCTTCTCAGTAGAGGGATTCGCTTGTATGTCGATAAAAAAAGCGCTGAAATGGAAATGCCTCTCTCCTACTCGAAAGTAGAATATGCCCCTCACACCCTTATTTTTTTTGATGTAGAAGCAATTGTTGAAGGAGGGCTCATTAAGGCAAATCGCCTTGTCTTGAACCATGAACTAAGTCTATTTTCAAGACATATCGATTTAAATATTTATTTAGATAATCCGCATATTGGCATCGACCAAGACCAAGTTCTGCTTGAAAAAATCCTCAACAGTCAAAATGGAGCTTCTTTTTTTACAAGTTCAGGACAAATTTCCTGCAGCAATGGATGCTTTTCTAAAAATAAAGAGAACCTATTTTTTGATGTAAATCACTCTTGGGTTACAGAAGAGCTAGGTAACTACTGCCATAACGGCTCTTATTTTTTAAACTTAGATGAAGAAAGCGCTTCTAGCTCTCTCCATGTCTCTTTTCAAGCAAGATCTTCATTTAACATTGCCCTTCAAGCCAATCTGCACAACGTTAAAGCAGAAAAATTAGCTGATGCACTTAAATCTTTTGTCCCGGAACTAGCTACATGGCATTTTAAAGAAGGCATGCTTGACGGAGAATTTGAATTTGCGCTTAAAGATGCACAATTCGTCCACGGACGAGGCGAACTCGTTATTTCAGACCTTCAAGTAGAAGAGCGCAATCTTGGATTGATGGGATCCCTTAAAAAAGCCATTTTTCGCACAGACGCTAAAACTCAACATGCTTCTCTCGATTTAATTGAAGGTGGGCTTCTATCTTTCAAAGACAGTGAGACCTACGCCTCTTTCAGAAATTTCGAAGGAAGGTTAACGATTACAGAAGCCGATCGACTTGAAATGGATCTTACAGGTTTATGGGATGACGAAAAAACCCCTCTGCACACCGAGTTAACTGGTCATCTTCATATAGCAAAACGGCCTGATCTTTTTATGAAAATTTCTCTAAGCAATCCTAGTTTAGAGAAAGAGTCTACTTTCATTAGTGTCGCAGCCAAACAGCTTGGAGGAAATTACACCGAAGCTCAGGTTGCATTGAATGGATTTGGCCCCAAACAATTCCTCTTTTGGCAAAGGGCTATTGAAAATCTTTTCCCAGGAATCAACCCTGTCGCCTACCACAGCGGTACTTTAAATGCTCTTGTCGATATTTCTTTCGATAAAGAACAACAGCTCGGAGCGATAAAAGTAGAAAACTTTGAAGCCGCCAACGTCTCTTTTGCCGTTAAACAGTGGGAAGCTGCATTCGGCGCTGACCAACTTTCCGGCCAGCTCGAAATGAACTTTACAGATCCTCATCCTAAAGATACCCTCAATGCTGATATCAACATTGCCAATGGCCAGGCGGTCCTTACTGGTTTAACAAATGATTTTTGGCAGTTTAACCACATTGAAACCAAGCTTTCTGTTCGCGATGGGATTGTTCAAAAATCTTCTGCAAGCGTGGAGTTAGCCGGGCTTAAAGGATCTGCAAAAGTTAACTCTTTTTCGGAAGCCGAAATCCTCCATTTTGAGCTTCAAGGTAAGGCTGTCGACTTAAAGCCTTTTTTGCCTGAGCAAGTGGGCATGGGCCTTAACAGCCAAATGAACCAAGATCTTTTGACGATCAATGCTGGAGTATTCAAGTCGACCCATGGTGTCAACGTCCTAGGAGAGATTAATGTAAAAAATTTGCAATTAGCTTCCTTTCCTATTAAATTTAGCTTTGACCTTGAAAGATCTCCATTTGAAGAAACCGCTTCTCAATCTTATGAGCCAGCTAAAGAAATCTCCTCGCTGATTAAAGAGCATTCCTCACCTCACCTTAAAGCTCTTTTTAACTTAGACGAGCGCATGTTGCAAAGAGAAGCAGGGTTTAAAGGCTTTGTAGTGCGCAACGGCTGGTTCTCTATTAGCAATCTTTCTTTAGAAAAATTCTTGTCGCCTTTTTTGTTCCCCGAAAATAATTTTTCCCTTACAGGCAAAAGTAACGTGGAAGGCCGTTTTGATCATTTAGGGATTTCTATTCGCTATGACGCTCATTCGCTATCTTTAGAAAACGATGTTTTACGTATTCAAGTGGATCAAGTTACCTCGCAGGAAGGAACTTATCCAGCTTACCACTATTTCGATTTTGTTAGCGGAAAACAGTTCGGAAAGCTCCCCTTAGAAAACGGTTCGTACTTAGACAAAAAAACAGGTCTATTCTTCACAGATGTGCATGCAAGTGTCTTATTTGAAGAAAAGATGATCCATCTTTTAGATGTAGAAACTTTTAGTAATGGCCTTTATCTTGGTGGAACAATCAATATTGATTATAACTTCCCAGAATGGGGTTATTTTTCAGTAGAACTGATGGTTGACACGCTGCATGGTAAATGTTCCCAAGTACAACATTTTTTCTCTCATTTTGATCAGCCATTTTTCTTTGTGAATCTACCCTTAGAGGGGGATGTATCTCTTCGCAATAGTGGCTGTCGCGTCGGTTTTCACTTTAAGCCACAAGATCTTATTATTACTACTCAAGTTGACGGAAACATCTGCGATGCGACTTTGAAAGATCCTTCTTTTGACTTAAGCTTACAGGCTCTATCCTTAAATTTCTCTTTTGATTCACTAAAAGGCACCGCAGAGGTTACGGATGTGCAGGGTGCGCTAATCACTGGAAAAGTAAATGCTGCAGATGAGTATTCACTTTACAGCCACCGCATTTATTTTAAAAACTACGAAAATAATGAAGCGGAATTCGATCTTTGGCTAAAAGATCAAACTCGCGATCTTATCCGTCTAACAGGAACCACGGCTTCTCGCTTTAATGAAAATGAGGAAAAAGAAATTGTTTTCCAATTTGATCCCCAGTTAACCCATTTTGGTGAAAGCCATCCCGAAGAAATCGCCCTGTCTTTAGTAGGATGGACAAAAATTGTGAAAGCAAAAATTGATTTCTCTTTCCAATTAAGCTCTCTCCTTCATGATTTACAAAAAATGGGTAAATCAGAGTTGTTACTTGAGTCCTCTCACTTCTTCAAAAAATTAGGCAATCTAGAGAATGCAGGGGGGGAATGTGCAGTTTCTTTAAACTACGATTCCTCTAATGCCGCTTTGAACTTTCAGATGCACGGTTCGCATGTTACGCTTGATAAATACCATTTTAACAATGTTAGCCTCACAGGCAAAAAACAAAGCAAAACCTGGCTGATTGATCAGCTACTAATTGATCAGATCTCTATCGCAGCAGAATTTGCAAAGTATGAAGATGTGTGGAAGGCAAACTTTCTTGGCCTTCGTTATGGGGAATCTTTGCTCGTAGGCATGGAAGGAGAATACCGTGATGGTGATGAATATCTGAAAGCCCACCTAAATCTTATTGAAGCTAACCTTGCTAAACTTTCTGAATGGCCTGGTCTTGACGCTTTATTAGAAGAATATGCTCCACAAGGGCACTTAAAAGGAACTGGCGACCTTTTTTTAGAATTTGCAGAAAACGAGCCTATTCGATTTGATATCGACTTAAACTCTTCTCTTCAAAACTTCCATATTAAGGACCTTCACTTTAAAGACCTAAGCCCATTCCTGTGCCACTTTTCCTCCGATCAAGGATTAAGTCTTAGCGGTATCTCAACAGGCCTAATCCAAGAGGAAGAAAAGGAGCCTATTGATCTTGCTGTCGATAATATCCAGCTCAATCCTAATCATGGAGCCTATTTCTTTACCGGGCTCCATTTTAATATACCTGCAATGCAGCTTCCCAGTTTTGTCAGTAATCTTACTTCAAATTTACCTAACTTAATTTCTGCAGAACTGGAAGAAGCGATTAAGTCTATTAAGAAAACTTCCTCCTTAGAGGGAGAGCTCAATATTCAGAAATATCCTACACATACTAACTTGCAGCTAAAACTGGCTGATGGTCACTACCAGTTCGGCCAAAAAGAGCACTTTCTGCGTTCTTTTTGTTTGCAGCTTAATCCCCAAATGATAGAAATTTCAACCCAGTATCAATTTAACCAACATCTTTTTTCTGTTTTAGGTAAGCTAGAAGCCCCTAATTTTAAAAAAGGAGAGTGGATCTTAACGGATAGCATGCACCAGGATCCAGCCATCCCCCCTCTAGTTGTGAACTGGCATAGTGATCCACAAAAGGGCTTTATCATCGATCATGCGCAAGGTTTTTTTGGCGGATTAAAAATTGAATTGGCTGATAGCATTGTCAATCCTTCAGATCAGTCAGCAATTCACCTCGAAGGGGAAGTCGTCACTTTAAGCAACCAATTCCGCTCTCTTTTAGATAATGAACTTTCAGAACAGGTTTTAAAGTGGCAGATAGGTCAAGGCTATCGCTTACGAGGGGCTTTTGATTTCGCAAGAGAAACCCATGAAGAAATAAGACCTTTAAGTTTTTATGGTCTGTTAGCAGGAGAAGATTTTTATCTGAAGGGTTACCAATTTAAAAATCTGACAAGCCAAGTCGTTTTTACCCCTCAATTCATTCAGCTTTCAGATGTCACAATTATGGACCCTGCGGTGGCACTCTATATCGATAAAATTATAGTGAGAAAAGAGAGCCTAAAATCTCAACTACATATTCCTCTGTTCAGCATTAAAGATTTGCGCCCCAGCCTACTTACTGAAGCAGGAAAACCACAACCTACCCAAGTAAAACCCTTAGTCATTACAGAACTTGTTATTAACGAGATTAGAGGGATTTTAGGTGAAGAGAGTAGCTTTTTGGGGAGAGGACATCTTCAATTTAGCAATCCGGTGAAGAAGCATTTGCAAAACACAATCTTCGCCTTCCCGGCAGAAATTCTAACACGTATAGGACTTGACCTTTCTGTTTTGACGCCTGTCGTTGGCACGGTCAATTATGAAATTCGCGATGGCAAAGTGCTTTTAACGAAATTTAAGGACATTTATAGCCATAGCCGTCTATCAAGATTTTATTTACCAAATTCAAGAAACTTGTCCTATATGGATTTTGAAGGAAATTTGAATATCCAAGTTAAAATGAAGCAACATACTTTGCTCTTTAAGCTTGCTGAACTCTTCACTGTGACCGTTCAAGGCAATTTAAAAAAGCCGACCTACACCTTGCTACGCCAAAAACCGCTCCATCGCTCGGAAGTGATTACTTCTACGGATTTTGCGCGAGAATAGCGCAAGTTTATTATCAATATAGCCGCTTTCCAGGTGTTTATAGTAAGAATTCCTTATATCAGGGATTTACCCAAACTGGGACCAATTGGAGAGACTATTATGAGTGACATATTGTTCATCAAGAAGAACTGCAGAGAGATGAGCTTGTCCTATTGGAAGGACCAATGAGCAAGCAGTCAATAAAAAAACATAGATCCTATTAACACTTTCGCGGTCTTTATTAAAGGTGCAAAAGGAAGTCTTCTTGGCGGTGTTAGTGGAAAGGCCTATTATGGTTGTCTCTATATAGATATGCTCTACGTGAAAAAGGAACTCCTTCCTCATTTTAAAATTAACATGTGAATTTTTATGTTTGTGAAAATAGTCTTCTTGACGGTGAATAGATAGACGATTTATGCTTGCGCCGTTAACGATTAAGGAGATTCTGTGCGTTCTCACAAAGTATTCTATTTCCTCTTTTTGTCTTTATGCTCTTTTGGCTGTATAAGGCTCTACTACTTTTTAACAGATGACTTTCGCCTAAGCAATATCACTCATGATGTAGAAAGCAAAACGGAATGGAATTTCGCCTCTTTAGAGAAAAATGAGAAAGCCCAGCTAAAAGAGATCCTTAACCAAGAGTTCACCTATTTAGGCAAAGGAGCACAGGTCTATGCTTTCGCCAGCAAGGATGGACAGTGGGTAATTAAATTTTTTAAATTTAAACACTTGAAACCATCCCTTTTTATTAGTCTCCTTCCCTCGGTTCCGCCTTTTAAGAGTTTTAAAGAAGCTAATATCCAACGCAAAAAAAGAAAATTAGAAGGCGTTTTTGCAGGCTACCGCATTGCTTATCTTTTTGATAAAGAAAATTCTGGTCTATTTTATGTTCATTTTAACAAAACAAAGGATCTCCATTCTACCGTCACCTTGATAGACAAACTAGGTTTTAAACATAAAGTAGACCTCGATCCCACTGTCTTTATCGTACAAAAAAAAGGACAAACGCTACGCCAAACACTCGATACCTATTTACAAAAAGGAGATCTCGACACAGCACTACAGAGGGTGAATCAAATACTAGACATGTACCTCTCAGAGTATGCGAATGGGGTGTGGGATAGAGACCATGGCATTTCTCACAATACAGGTTTTATCGCTGACAAACCTTTACATTTAGATGTTGGCAAATTCTCCCATGATGACAAAATGAAAGAAAAAGAGGTTTACAAGAACGATCTTCTTCATGTTGGCTATAAAATCAGTGCTTGGGTTAAACAAAATTATCCCAAATACCATCCAGCAATTTTACAAGGATTAGAAGAACATTTAAGCGTGCTTTTGAATGAGAATGCTAAAGTTTGCCAGCCTTCCTAGAGCTTTTTCCCACCTTATTAATGCCCTTTTGTCCTTTATCTATCCCCCAATCTGCATTCATTGCGAAAGCGTCCTTTCGCAAGGATACACCCTCATTTGCCAACCCTGTTTTTTGGAATTGGAAATGCTCTCTCATCAAGAACGTTGTCGCAACTGCTTTAACATTTTAGATACGCGGCATGCACAGTGCACTACGTGCAAGTCAGCACTTTTTACAGGTATCAGCGCCGTTTTTGATTATACAGGAGCCGCTACAACTTTTTACAATAAACTCAAAACAATGCACGGAAGCTATCTCTGCCGATCGGCAAGCAGTTTTATGGCCATGCAATACCTTCAGACGAATTGGCCGCTTCCCGATATTATTGTCCCCCTCCCCCAATCGTGGGGAGAAATGTTTTTCAACAGCCATCATCATACCGGCTTAATTGCGCAAGAGTTAGCCTTATTGTTTAACCGCCCCTATCAGACGGTTTTTCATTACCATTTCAAGAAAAAAAGGTTCTCTCTTGCTAACGAAGGAATATTAAAAAATAAAAATGTGCTTTTAGTTGGCGACCTTTTAACAACTCAGGGTAAGATGCACCAATATGCAGAAATTTTAGCAGAAGGCTACCCAAAAAATTTATATGGAATCACCTTATGTCAGGTCCAGTAAAGCATAAGGATAACAGAATCCTTGGTTCATATGCTGATGAGCTTAAATTTGGTTGCAGGGGCATTTTTGCCAAAAAGATCCCGGAAAACAAGAGTGGGGCCATGGTCAACCTCACTTTTCGAAAAGAAAGAGACTTAATGGTAATGTGGAGATTAAGTAACGGACTGTCCAAGGGCTTTTCAAAGACCCTCCTATAGCCTAACGACTTGATGGCTATCTCAAAATATGTGCATTCTCTTTAAAAGTACTCTTCTTCCTGCTCAGCTTTGCGGATTGGCAAAGTAATCGTAAAGGTTGTGCCCTTACCAAGAGTGGATACAACGGAAATCTTCCCGAAATGCTTATGGATGACAGTTTCCACAATCGATAACCCTAAACCTGATCCTCCCACACGCTGGCTTCTGGCTTTACTCACGCGATAGAAACGCTCAAAAATTTTCCCCAAATCTTCGGGAGCAATTCCAATACCCTGGTCGGCAACCTTCATGATGATGGTGTCGTCCGTTTTAGCAAGAGAAACCTGCACCTGCGCAGGAGGATTGGAATATTTAACAGCATTCTGGATAAGGTTTAAAATCGCCATTTCCAAAAGATCTGCATCACAAACGAGAAACATCTCTTTCGGTTCAGGGTTTTTGATTTGAATAGCTGCATCGGGATAAACAGCTAAGACCATCGAGCGACATTTTTCCACAAGGATTTGTAAATCGCATTCCTGTAACCTGGAAGTGGGGATATTTTCAATATCAGACAAGGTTAAAAGATCTTTAATCAGCGTTTCCATTCTGCCACAGTTCCGCACAATCTTTTCGGTCACATCTTTAGTGACGTGAAGAGGCAACTGGCTTGCATTATCATGCAAAGTCTCAGCAAAACCTTTAATGATTGTGATCGGCGTCTTTAATTCATGAGAAGCATTCGCAACAAAATCCTTGCGCATCTCTAAAATTTTGTAATGCGACGACTTATCCTGCATCACAAGAATGGCTCCCTTATTATCATTTTTTGGAGCTGCAATAATATCTAAATAAAGGTGTGTGCCATCAATTTCTTTGTAAATCGTACCCGTGAGCGGTTTCTCTTCGATTTGGCAGGTTTCTAGCAGAGTAGAACATTGCATTTCTTCGCTTTGACGAAAATCTCGACCTATCCATTCATCGCGATTCAAGCCCAAAAACTTTGAAGCCGCCACATTGATGAATGTCACCATCATTTTTTCATCGACCGCAACCACTCCCTCAAGCATCGACTCAAGGAGGACCTGTTTCTCATTGCGCTCTTGTTTTAAAAAATCAATTTGACGCTTTACTTTGGAAGAAAGGGAGTTCAGGGTGGCAGCAAGCTTAGCAATATCATCGCTCGTGCTAAAACTTTCTGATTTGATTTCAGGAAGGCTTTCCATCCCATTTTCTTCATAGAAAGCAACCGCGCTGATAATGTTTTGTACAGGTTTTGTCAAATGGTTAATGATAAACCAAGTCATCAAACTAAATAGAACCAGCACAGCCGTTGCTAATACGAGAAACCCCACTTCAAAATCGTTTACAATTTCTTTAATATAGCGAAAAGGAAAAGCGGTGCGCATGACATAAGTCTTACCATGAAAGTCAAATGCAACAGCTACGTAAGCAAACTGTTGTGCAAGAACGTCCGAGTAAGCTTCGCTATAGCCTCGGCCTTTTTCAAAAGCATTCAGAACTTCGGGATGATCAATAAAATGTTCTTGGCTGAAGCGGGGCCCTAGCAACCTCTTTGTGTGAGAATCGTAGAGAATTTTGCGGTCATTCGTGATCACGCTGACTCTAAAGAACATGGAAGATTTCTGTTCCTTTAATCGCCTGATTAAGGCCTCGTTGTTTGGTGCTGTTTCTATCTGAGAAATCAATTCGTAGGCGCGATTTTCCATAGCATTTTCTACGATACGTTTCACAATCAAAGAAGCAACAGGTGACATCATGGTCAAAAAAACGAGAAAAACCAAAACGTAACTTAAGAAAATTTTCTGGCGAAAACTAAACATACACCCTATGATAAAACTTACTTTGTATCAAACTCTCACAGCCATCTTTTGTGATAACAATGGTATCTTCAATGCGAATCCCTCCAATTTCCGGAAGGTAAATACCAGGTTCCACTGTGATGACCATGCCCTCTTGTAAAGATTGCTGGCTATAGCTCATTTTCTGCTTAATAATAGGGAACTCGTGTACCTCAAGTCCTACGCCATGTCCCAAGCTGTGATTGAAATAGTCGCCATATCCCGCCTCTCTAATCACAGAACGTGCTGCTTCATCCAAATCCCCTATTAATGTACCTGGCTGGCAAAGGGCAATGGCCTTATTAAAAGCAGCAAGGACAATCTCATAAATTTCTTTGAGTTGAGCATTTTCTTCTCCAAAAAAGACCACTCGTGTCATATCCGAATGGTAGTGATCTAGTGCAACGCCTATATCGATAAGAACAAGGTCTCCCTTTTTTAATAGGGTGTTTCCAGCGCGGTAATGAGGCATTGAGGAATTGGCACCGAAGGCAATAATTGGCTCAAAGCTCAAACTTGTCCTTCCTTGATTTTTCCAGTACTGTTCAAGACGGGTTGCTAGATTTTGTTCAGACACCCCTTCTTTTAACTGAGTAAGAAGAAACTCAAACCCGCTCACACACAAATTGGCAGAATCTTTAAGCTTTGCAATTTCTTCACTTTCTTTAATGGCACGCAAACTTTGAAACATTCCTCTTAACGGAGTGAGGATAATCGATCTTTTATTAGCTTCTTCTTGCAAATCTAAGAAAGATTGATAGGAAATCGCTTCGCTGTCGATCGCAAGGTGCGGCTGCCTCTCTAAAAGGTCCCATAGGGTGTTTTTCTCAGCTAAAACAACTGGAATAGGACTATTTGCCCGACAGACTTCAATATAACGCCCATCGACCATTAAAATGGCTTGTTCACTTGTCACTAGAATTTTCCCTGCAGAGAGAACAAGGCCTGTCAAATAAAAAATATCTACCAAATTTGTCACTAAAAAAGCGGAACAGTGCTTTTCTTCCATCTTATTTTGCAGGCGACTAATGCGTATAAAATAATTCATGAACCTACTTTTTAAATAAATTTTTCAGAATTTCTTCGTTTAAAAAAGCAAAAACTGGCTGACCATTGGGCGAAAAATAAGGCTGTTGACAATCTAACAGCTGATTAACCAGCTGCTGTGCTTCAGTCACACTCATTAACCCTTTTTTTTGTACACTCTTAGCTGCAGCCAAGGCAATTTTCTGATTTTCCCCTTTTTGCCAGCTTAACCCTCCTTCTCCATCTTTCAAAACAGCAACCATTTTCCGGATGACCTCCTCGCCGTTTTCTGAATTTAAATGTTCGGGTAACGATTCAATGAAGAAAGTGTGCTGCCCAAATTCTCTAATCTCAAAGCCAAGTTTTCCAAAAGCTTGGAGATGAAGACGCAAGACTGCCGCATCTTCAGGAACAAGTTCAATTGTCACAGGAATTAAAAGAGCTTGGGAACCAAACGCTCCTTGCTGTTCATTTAAAGACTTCAAGGCCCTCTCATAAAGAATTCGAGCATAAGCATGATTTTTTTGAATTAAACAAATACCGTCTTGCGCTGAAAAATGCTCTGGAGCATTTTCAAGAACAATGTAGTCCTTAAAGCTGGCAATACAAAGCGGCTTTAACGCCATTTTGGGAAGCTGAAGAGGCTTTTCTTCAACAACATTTTTAAAAGGTAGAGAGAATGTTTTTTCTTTTTCAGCGGGCGTGTAGGAGGCATATTGAAAAGAAAAACTAGGAGATCCAGACTCAAACTCCTTAAAAATTTCCTCATTAAGAATAATGGGTGTTTTTAAATTCCCTTGTAAAGCGTTTTCAAAAGAACGTGTGATAAACTCCTTGAGTTTATCTTCTCTTCTAAAACGGACCTCTTTTTTTTGCGGATGCACATTGATATCAAATTCATCGCATGGCAAGTTTAAATGCAGAACAAAAGCGGGGTAGCGGTTAGGGGGCATTGAAGGGCCATACCCATCTCTTGCGGCCAAAGAGACTAAAGTCGAAGAGACAAAACGGCCATTTACAAATAAAAACTGCGATTGACGATTAGGACGATGATGAAAAGGTAAACTAAAGTAGCCTTCCACTTTATACCCATTTTCTTCCCGAGATAAAGGGATAAGCTCTTCAACGAATTCGGAACCCAAGGCATCCCTTGCACGCAGTTTCAACGCTTCGAGAAAACCCTGAAGATTTCCCGGGGTGCTAAGCTGCGTTTTGTTGTCTGAGATAAGTTCAAACCGAATATCTGGATGGGCTAAAGAAAGAGCAGTTACACTCTTTAAAATTTCATTGGCATCGTAGGTAGGAGATTTTTGGAATTTTCGTCGTACGGGCACATTGTAGAATAAGTTTTTGACTTCGATGGTTGTTCCGATGGCTCGCGGGCATGTTGTACACTTTAAAATACGGCCTCCTTCCACAATTAGCATCGTTCCCAATTCCTCTTGTTGCCCTGCGGTGCGCGTCGTTAGTTGAAACTGTGAAATGGAGGCAACCGAAGGGAGAGCTTCCCCACGAAAACCCATTGTCATCAGTGCAGAGAGGTCGTCAAAACGCTTGAGCTTTGATGTCGCGTGACGCTCAATGCAAAGAAGGGCATCATCACGGCTCATCCCACAGCCGTTATCAGTCACACGAATAAGCTGGCGCCCTCCCGTTTTGATTTCAATGGTAATTTCAGTACTGCCCGCGTCTAAAGCATTTTCAACTAGTTCCTTTACAACTGAAGAAGGATTTTCAATGACCTCTCCAGCAGCAATTTGGTTGATTGTCAGTTCATCTAGAACGCGAATTTTTGATGCCATAACCAATAATTTTTATTTTTTTGCTTTAATCCCTGTTTAGATGGATTAGCATACACTAAAAGAACGCAAAAAGGAATTAATTATAGGATAAGCAGATCCTTGCTTATAAGATCATTCAGTGTAGGGGAAAAGAACTTTTAAGCTTATCGCAATTAACTTTAGTTCCTAACTAACTCTCTTTGTTGTAAAATTTAAAAATCATGGAAATACAAGCCTCCGCCATCAATATTGTCAATAAACTAGCCAGGCATGGCTATATCGCCTACTTCGCGGGAGGATGGGTTCGAGACCTCATTCTAGGGCATCCATCCGAAGATATTGACATTGCTACAAATGCACCAGTAGAGGTGATTCTCGATCTTTTTCCAAGAACGATTTTAGTTGGATTAAATTTTGGTGTTGTGGTCGTCGCAATGGATGGCCACCAATTTGAAGTCTCCACCTTCCGCAGAGATGTTGAGTACATAAATGGTCGAAAGCCCGAGCGAATTGAAAAGGCTTCCCCACAGGAAGATGCTTTAAGAAGAGACTTTACGATCAATGGGATGTTTTACGATCCTATTGAAAATGTGATCCATGATTATGTGCAAGGGATGGAAGACATCAAAAAAAAAGTCATCCGCACGATTGGTGATCCCCAAGAAAGGTTTGTAGAAGACCGCCTCCGCATGATTCGTGCCTTCCGCTTTGCGGCTCGTTTTGAATTTACCATCACTTTAGAAACTCAAGAAGCTATCGAAGAAAATGCCGATACGCTTTTTCCCTCAGTTGCAATCGAAAGAGTCTGGCAAGAATTTTGCAAAATGAGTGCCTACAGCCATTTCGATCAGGCTCTTATCGAAATGCACCGTTTAAAACTGCTTCCTGTTATCTTTCCTTCTTTAGCAAAAGTGCACTTAACTGATCTTAAAAAAAGAGTCCGCCCTTTAAATCGCTACCCTAAAAGGTTTCCAACCGTTCTCTTTTTATTAGAACTTTTTCCTGATGCTTCTGGGCAAGAGCTATTTGCTCTTTGTCGTTATTTAAAAATTCCTGTCAAAGATCAAAAATTGCTAGAATTTTTTTATCAGAGTCGGGAAAAATTTCTCCGAAATAGCGATAAAGGATTGGAACTCGTCGATTGGGCAAGATTCTATGCGCATAATGAATCTGAGCTTTTTATTCAGATAGCTCTTATTCATCTAGAAAAGGATGAAGCGATTCAATTTAAGGAAAAACATGTGGCTCGCCAAACTTTACTTGCTAGCCATGTCCAACGTTTAAAAGATAAAACCCCTCTTATTTCTTCTGCAGCCTTAAAAGAAGAAGGCATTTCTCCAGGCAAGCAAATGGGCCTGTTATTGAAAGAAGCAGAGGATTACGCGATCAATCATGATACGGAAAACGTTGCAGAAGTTATCCACCACCTCAAACAATCGATCAATTGGCCTAAATCCTAATGCGCACAATTACCAGCCTTTCTAATCCCTACATTAAACATCTCACTAAGCTTCGCCAAAATGCTTTTTACCGAAAACAGGAAAAAAGAGCGGTCATAGAAGGGAAGCATTTAGTCTATGAGCATTCGTATCTTCATGCCCTCTTAGTGACCGACAAAGCATTAATTCCAGCATCTACAAACGCTAAAGGAATCTACCTTATCGATGAAGCCATTATGCGCAAAATAAGCGGGACAGAGCATCCTGAAGGAATTATTGCAGAAGTGAATCTCCCCGATGAATCCCCACTTATTCATTGTCAATCTCTTTTAGCTTTAGATGGCGTGAGCGATCCAGGAAATCTAGGAACGCTTTTTCGAACAGCTTGTGCCTTTGGCTGGCCGGGCATTTTTCTTCTGCCCAATTGCTGTGATCCATTTAATGACAAAGCGCTCCGCGCAGCTAAGGGAGCCACTTTCAAAATACCGTTTAGACAGGGCAGCTTTAATGAACTCAAAGAAATTGCAGAAATTTCTAAACTAAAGCCTTTATGTGCAGACTTATCAGGCTCCCCTCCAGAGACCTTTTCTTCTGAGAATATTCTTCTTGTCATCGGCAATGAATCAAAAGGCCTCTCTCATGAGGTAAAAGCGTACTGCAAAGCAATTACCTTGCCTATGCAGGATATGGAATCCCTTAACGCTTCTGTTGCAGGGGGGATTCTCCTATACCTTTTTAGGAAGTCTTTGCTGTAATCCCGTATTGGCATTTTCTATGGAAGCAATATGCCAATTTAAAGCTTCCTGTGCTTTTGCAATTTTTTTGTTGGTGCCAATAGCCGAGGAATGCTTAGAATCAGTAGCCTTTATCTCCGTTTTATAGGCCCAAATAAGTCCGAAAATAGGGATAATGCACTTGGCTAAAGCTCTAGAAAGCTTTAGCGTATCGATCATCTTCTCAAGATGATCTAATTTCTTTACTTCATATTCAAGACGACTCAGATCCTGTGCAGTAAATTTTCTTTCCTTGTTCCTCTTTTGACCTATGATAGTGATAGGTAAAAAAGAGGGCGTGGACGGCAGCTCTGATGCCTAAAATAGGTTGAACCACTGCAAAAACCGCCATACCCATCACGACCCCGAATGTTTTTAAGACCTCAAATGAACTCATAAGAAATTCCTTTTTTTATGAATAAAAAAAGCATAAAACACAATTAAAATTTATTACATTTTATTAATTTAAAAACAATCTGATTAAAATTTTAGGCATAAATGAACAACAACATGTTGTTTAAACATATTCCCTTAAAGAAAGGGTTTTTATAAACTATTTTAATCTTATCAGTTCTATGTAGTATAATAATCTTGACGTAAATAGAGAATGTATAAAATGAGTAAAAAATGGATTGCCTGTGATATAGAAGACTCTTTTTTTGGAGATAGCCGAAAACTCCATAAACATGAAAAAAAGAAACTGCAATCTAAAGATCGTTCGAAATTCAAAAAAACAGATCAAAGCAAACTTTTTCAAAAAAATACTAAGCCAGAAGAAGAGTCCCTTAAAGCAGGTAAGGTCCTCTCTATTACACCTCAAGGTTTCCAAGTGCAACATGAAGGAAGCCTCTATGCTTGCTCTTTAAGAGGCATTTTAAAAAAAGAAAAAACCCTACAAAAAAACCTTGTTACAGTTGGTGATACTGTTCTCTTTGAAATCCTTCAGGGAAATGAAGGAGCAATTGCTCACGTCGAACCAAGAAAATCTGTTTTATCACGAGCTGACAACCTATCTAGAAAAAAAGAGCAACTTATTGCCGCTAATATTGATATTGTTTTTATTGTCTCCTCAGTTGTGGTCCCCACTTTAAAAACGACACTTATTGATCGTTACATTATTGCTGCAGAAAAAGGGGGAATGGAGCCCGTGGTGGTGATTAACAAAATCGATCTTCTCGACAAACCTTCATCCGACGCAGAAAACGAACGTGAGCTATTAGAACTCTTAAAACGCAGCTATTCTCAAGCAGGTGTCAAAGTCCTCGCTGTCAGTACGGTTACAGGAGCTGGAATTGAAGAGCTAAAGCAAATAATGAAAGATAAAACTTCTGTTTTCTCCGGACAATCAGGGGTGGGAAAAACTTCTATCATTAATCGACTTCTCGGATCGGAATATAAAATTGGCACCACTGTGGAAAGAACAAAAAAAGGCTCCCATACCACTACAACAACGCAATTAATTCCTTTGGAACAAGGAGGATTTTGCATTGACACTCCAGGAATTAAAAGCTTTGGAGTTTGGAATTTGCAACTTGAAGAGATTGAAGCCTACTTTTCTGAAATTCATGAAATGGGACTTCAATGCAAGTTTCCAGACTGTACGCATACTCAAGAAGAGGACTGTGCCGTCATTCATGCTGTAGAGAATGGAGATATTCTTCCTCCTCGTTATCTTTCTTATCTTTCGTTAAGAGAGAGTGTTAAAGAAAATTACCTGCGCCGTTGAAGTTGTTTTTAAAAGTTTGTCGCTGTATTTTTATATTTTGTTCTCTACGTAAAATTTCAGCTTCACCTTTGTCCAACCTCTAGGAGTGCTTATGGCTTATATTCGTCTAGTAAAAGCGATTGAAATTCTCGATTCACGCGGAAATCCTACCATTGAAGTCACAATCACAACAGATCGAGAGATCATGGCCAGAGCTTCTGTCCCTTCAGGAGCTTCGACAGGGGAACATGAAGCCTTAGAACTACGCGATAATGATCCCTCACGCTATTTTGGAAAAGGAGTAAGACAAGCCGTTGCTCATGTCAATGGCCCGATTGCAGAGCTTCTAATTGGGGAGCACGTGTTTGACCAAACAAAGCTCGATCGCTTACTTTGCGCAAGCGATGGGACAGCAAATAAAGGTCGCTTCGGTGCCAACGCCATCTTGGGAGCTTCACTGGCACTAGCCCGTGTTGGAGCACTGACCGCAAGCTTACCTCTCTACCGCTATCTTGGAGGCTGCTATAGCAACCTGCTCCCTTGTCCTATGATGAACATCATTAACGGAGGGGCCCATGCTGATAATTCTTTAGAATTCCAAGAGTTCATGATTCGGCCTATAGGCGCTTCTAGCTTTCATGAAGGCGTGCGATGGGGTGCTGAAGTTTTCCATACCCTCAAGAAGATTTTGCAATCTAAAGGCCATGCGACTGGAGTAGGCGATGAAGGAGGTTTTGCTCCCAACCTCTCTTCTAACGAAGAAGCCATTGAACTCATTTTATTGGCAATTGAGCAAGCAGGATATCACCCAAGTCAAATCACTTTGGCGCTAGACTGCGCTGCCTCGGAATTTTATGATCGGTCGGCAAAGCGTTATATCGAAAAAAAGAAAAAGGCTAAGGGAGAATCTTTTAAAGAAAGGACATCCGAAGAACAGGTCGCCTACCTTAAAGAGTTAGCCAACAAGTACCCCATTGATTCCATTGAAGACGGCTTAGCAGAAAATGATTGGGCTGGATGGGCGCATCTTACCAAAGAATTGGGCAACAAAGTTCAAGTTGTGGGGGATGATCTTTTCGTGACAAATCCCAAGTTTCTAAAAAGGGGCATCATCGAAAAATCTGCAAATGCAATCCTCATTAAACTCAATCAAATTGGTACAGTTACAGAAACTCTTGAGACAATTCAAATGGCCCAAAGTCATGGTTTTAGCACCGTGATTTCTCACCGCTCAGGAGAAACTGAAGATAGTTTTATCGCAGATCTCGCTGTAGCAACAAATGCAGGACAAATTAAAACGGGTTCTCTTTCTCGAACAGATCGCATTGCAAAGTATAATCGCCTAATCAGCATTGAAGCTGGCCTCAGCGTAGATGCTCGTTATAAAGATAGTAACAAAGCGCCCAAGGAAGGATAATGGATACAATAGACACAAGCCTCGATTTGCTCAAACGTCCAAGAAGAAATCGGCGCACTGCAAGCATTCGTAGTTTGGTTAGGGAAACTCACCTTTTGCCGGAGCAGCTTATCGCCCCTTTATTTATCATTGAGGGAACCCAAATCCAACAAGAAATCTCTAGCTTACCAGAAGTCTGTCGCCTTAGTATTGATCTTTTAGTCAAAGAAGTGATTCACCTTTACGAGCTAGGCATTAGGGCTGTGGATCTTTTTCCCGTTATCCATCCGGAGCAAAAAAGCAGGATGGGATGTGAAGCCTTAAATGAGGAAGGACTTTTAGCTCGCGCTTTGAGAACTTTAAAAAAAGAAATTCCTGAAATGTGCTTAATGGTTGATGTGGCTTTAGATCCCTATACTGATCATGGCCATGATGGCCTTATTAATTCTGAAGGCATTATTTTGAATGATGAAACGATTGCTGTTTTGGCAAAAATGTCTGTTTTAGCTGCTGAAAATGGAGCAGATATCGTAGCTCCTAGCGACATGATGGATGGTAGAGTTGCCTCCATACGCCAAGCGCTTGATCAACAGGGCTTCCAGCAAGTAGGAATCCTCTCTTACGCAGCAAAATATGCATCGGCTCTGTACGGTCCTTTTAGAGAAGCTCTGGGTTCTGCCCCAAAATTCGGTGACAAAAAAAGTTACCAGATGGATCCCTCTAATGTACGTGAGGCCCTTCGTGAATGTGCTTTAGATGAAGAAGAGGGGGCTGATATGCTACTAATAAAACCAGCTCTTGCTTACCTTGATGTGCTTTCTAAAGTAAGAGAGCAGTCCAATCTTCCTCTAGGAGCATACCATGTCAGCGGTGAATACGCCATGGTTAAAGCTGCAGCCCTTAATGGTTGGATTGATGGCAAAAGAGTGATGATGGAACATCTCCTTGCAATTCGACGTGCGGGAGCTGACTTTATCTTGACTTATGCAGCAGCAGAGATTGCCGCTCAACTTTGAAAAGCTTAACTTATTGCCGTTGATCGTTGATGAGTTCATAGAGGCTTTGGCCATTACCAGCAATTACACCAATATCTCGTAACCATGCTGACATCGAATACCCCCAACGCTTACGGCTGCTCCTCGTAAAAAAGATATCCAAAGGCATGGAAAGAGCAATCCCCTTGTCATGGTAGATCGATCCGTTAATCACATCTTTTGCGTTCGTGTGGGTATACCAAACTGTCATGCGCAACCCACTTGGGAAATAGCGCGAAACTTCATAGCGAACGCCATAGTCTCGAGCGAGAAAACGCCCAATTTTTATCCTAAAATCCAGCTCTAGAAATTTTGAATCGTAATAAAGATTCAGAAAATATTGAGAACCATAATTAAAGGATTCCCAAGAAGGATGAAAACCATGAAGTTTTCTCACTTTATCCGTAAAGCCTAACGGTGATGTGTAGGATCGTTTTTTAAATAAGGCCCCTTCCAAGCCTACAGCAAAGCAACTTCCTACAGGATAGTAAAGAATTTCTGAAGCAAGGCCAGCATATGCTACTTCGAAATATCCTAACGCAAAGCGAGAATAGAAGCCCTTACCCACATTCCAACATTTTTGAATGTAGGCTTCATCAACAGTAACTCCCGCCCGCTGGTAGTAGCGGACGATATCCGTGCGCACATTAATCAGTTGCGAGGGATTTAGGCGATCGGTCGAACTGAGTTGATACAGGTCAGAAATGAAATTGTAGCCTAATAGCACAGAGTAGTAAACACCGGAGGGGAAGTACCCATCAATGCCAGCATGGATTCCAAGAGAGTATTTAAATTTTCCTTTTGAGCTGCCAAAGAACGTATGAATTTTTGGTAGGAGAAGGAATTCCCAGAGATCTCTTCTTTTGTGATAAAGGCGTCGATAGGAATAGGGATCCGGATAGCTTACCTCAGAAAGCGGGGTAAGAATTTTTAATTCGTAGGCACAGACTTGCCTACAAGTAAATTGCCGCACGTGTTGCATACAGTAGCTGTATTGCTGGATAGGAAAGCCCTCAGCATCCATGATCACAAGAACTCGATCGATGTCTGCAGGAACCAGATTTGCTAAAAGATAATTTAAACGATTGCGCACCTCTTCTTTTAAACGGTAGGCCTCATTATAAATGCGCAGCCTTAAAGTTTTATTTTGGCATTCATCATAGCCAATCCAGCAGTCAAGCAGTTCCAAACTTTGCGCTTTGAAAGCAAATGCCAATTCTTCTACGAATACTCTTTCAGGGCGTGTTCCACAAAGGGGCTGTGTATTCACTGGAGCTTTATAGGGAAGAGGATCATCAACCTTGGGAAGTAAACCCTTCGTATAGCCAAAATTGTAATACGTGGAGACAGAAGCTGCTAGTTTACGCCCACGCACATAACTTAGGGTAAAATCTAAAGAGCCAAAAAGCCGATACTTCAGACCAAAATTAATATGTGTTTTGCGTTTTCTTCCTTTGGGATGTTTTTCAAAATCTTCATGCTCATAGCGTGTAGCATCATATTCTGCAGCAATACTTAAACCCTCTAGCCATGGGATGCATGAGCGTCTAAAAGGCATCCAAGAAATACCCCCAAACCACTTATGCAGGCGATCTCCCCCATAACCCACACTCACCTCGGCATCTTCTTTCAAAAAGACTTGGGTGGCCACAATGTAATGCGCTTTAAAGTTCCGCGTCCCCATAAAATCTTCCAAGCCTATCGCAAGCCCTGGCAGTTTATAATCACTAGATTCTGGACTGAACAAAGACAGCTTTACGTTCGCACCTTTATCTGACATGTCCCCAAAACCCAATGGAGAGAGAATGGGATCATCGACACCGATAAAAATCCGGTAATTGCCAGAAATTTCCAAAAAATCTGTTAGCTGACAGCGCAGGTTGTAGTTTCTATAAGGGGGCACATAAGAATAACCAAAAGCTAACTCGCCTTCGCCGCTCATCCTAGCAGAAGGCATGTTGAAATAGCCTCCTTGCAATAAATGGTTATAAGTCACTGGCAAGCGGTCGTTAATTTGGCGATTCCAATAATCGACAATCGTGAGGTCGCGAAAAAGATCGCCGCCATCCCCTCGCCAGTCCGCTTTGACCGGAATAGGAAAGAAAAATGCTAACGCACAGAAAATAATCAATAAAACGCGCATGTTCATGTGACAATTTTAAAACGAAGTAAGAGGCATAATAACTGCAATGTTGAAAAATCTAAAGCTTTAAAAGTTAAATGATCGCACATCAAGGATAAGTTTCTTAAGGAAAGGGCTTCCTTTTATAATAAAGAACCAACTAAAGCATCAAAAACCAGAAGATTCTGTTTATTATTTTAAAAATTAAAATGGCAACTAATGGCAAAAGATTAGTTTTTTTTAAACTTTTTTTTGCTATCGCAACTTGCTAATTATGTTCTACTTAAGGCAAAAAAACTAAACTATTAAACTATAATAATTAATGATTAATATAAAATTTGCTTGACAAGCCATAAAGCCTCTCTTATGGTGAAATTAAATGCAATTACCTTACGATTAAGTTTTCATAGCAATTCCAAATGCTTCTTCCTTACTTTTTTTAAATTTGTCCTAAATGGTTTATTCAAAAAAGTGTTTTAAGAGGAGGTTCCAATGGCTACAAGATCAACAGCAAGAAGATCAACAACAAAAAGATCTTCAACAGCAACAAAAAGCAAACCTGCTAGCAAAAGCGCAGGTCATCGTCAAGGCATGACACGCTCAGAAGCAGGTCGCCTTGGTGCTATCGCCCGCTGGGGCAAAAGCAGCGTTAAATCTGCCGGCCGTAAAGCAACAACAAGCCGCGGCAGATCTATCAATCGCAAAACCGCAAGCCGTGTAAGCACAAGCCGTCTTGGCCTAACACAGGCAAAAAGCAGCCCAAAAGCTCATGCTTCAAAAAGCACTGCTTCTAAAGCAAGAGGTGCAACTTCTAAAGCTAAAGCCCCAGCAAGAAGAAGTACAGCAAGAAGAAGCACAAGCTCAAGATCCTCTGGGAGATAAAGCTGTAAAGCCCCTTAGTCGCCCCCCAAAAAAGAGGGTCAGCAAAAAGATGAGACACTCTCATCCAATGAGCCTTCCTGTTTGGGAAAACTAAGAAACAAGCAATAGGGAAAAGTAGTAGCCGCCAAATTTTCCCTCATAAGGGAAGTGGGGCAAGGCAAGCAAACAGCAAAACATTTGCGCATTGCTACATCGAAGATACAGATGATCAAGGATTAAGCCGAAAAAGAAATTGGGTTTCGGTCCCACTTCTAGAGGTTACCAAGGCTATCTATTCTTTGAAGAGGACGGGGATGATGAATGGATAATCAAAGCATCCCCCCGTCATAAAGCCCTAGCTTGGATTAATAGTGATGATGATAAAGAGGCAATCGATTAAGTCATACTGACAATCGCAATCGCTCTTTGTATAAATTGGCACATCTTGAGGCAGTTGAGAAATTGACTGCCTCTTTTTTTTGCTTTAACAAGATCGGGATTTTTAGGAAAAAGAAAGGAAGCATTAAGCTTCCTTTCAAGCACAACAACAACAAAACTAATTTCTTTGACCAGGTAGCACATGGCCACCACCGGTAACAGCAGTCCCAACTGTATACACTTTTGAGGGTGGTAAATTTCTTTGGACAGTGATCCTTTCCCTCAATGCCCCTGGTGTAAGCACAGGTTGAAGCCCTACAGCTCCCTGAGGATGAGAAGAGTACATAGGCGCACTTGGATGGCTGCTATTGGGAATCGGTCGTGCAACTGGATATTGAAGATGTCTATTGCCTGGTCTTACTGGAAACGCCATTTTTTTAAACCTCGTTTGGTATTTGACTCTTTTATCTTCCTAATGGATTAAGAGCATTTAAAGATCCCATCAAGAAAAAATGAATTTCTTTAGTTGTAGGAAAAAATCTAATTCCCTAATTTGGGCACATGAAATCCGGACAAATTATTTTTCTATTTTTACTTTTTGTTATCAGTGGCTGCCGTGTAGGTCCAAGCTATTCTCCCCCATGCCCTATTATCCCTGAAGAATGGAAAAATACCGCTCAGGATAAGTCCAAAGAACCCTGTGTAGATCTATGGTGGGAAATTTTTCAAGATGCTTACCTTAACGAATTAGTTCAATTTGCCATCTTAAATAATTACAATCTCTACAGGGCTTTAGAAAGAATCGCTGAAGCACGAGCAATCGCAGGCGTGGAAAGATCTAACCTCTTTCCTCAAGTTAATCTAACCCCAAGCTATCTCAGTACGGGAACATTATTTCAAATGTTTGGCCTCTCGGCTACCCCACTCGGAACAAATATTAATCCCATTATACGCGTTCATGAGATGCAGTATAACTTTCCCTTTAACTTAAACTACGAAATCGACTTATGGGGAAAACTGCGTCGCGAATGGGAATCTGCCGTCTACAATGCACAATCCAAAGAAGAAGCTTTTCGCAGTCTATTACTTTCTTTGACTGCAGATCTCGCCAGCTTTTATTTTAATTTAAGGGCTTTAGACAGTGATATCTTGATGCTGCAAGAGACCATTGAGACAAGAAAAACCTCTCTGTTGCTCACTCAAAAGCGTAATACCGCAGGACTTGCCAACGAACTCGATGTTGCAAGAGCCCAATTGCTGCTCTCTAATGGTGAGGCTGAATATCATGATGCCGTACGCCAAAGGCTTCTTTTGGAAAACAGTATTGCAACGCTTATCGGAGTGCCAGCTTCTCTTTTTTGCATGCCTCAGCTGCCTTTAGAAAGTAGCCCTCCAATTATCCCAGCGGGGCTTCCTTCTGAAATTCTCCTAAGACGCCCCGATATTGCTGAAGCTGAACGGATGATGGCTTCAGAACATGCTTTAATTGGGGTAGCCTATGCCTCTTATTACCCTTCTTTAACGCTCACAGGAATTCTCGGTTTTTCTAGTCCCGATCTAAAAAATTTCTTTTCATGGCCCAGCCGTTTTTGGTCATTTGGCGCAACTATTGCTCAAACGATTTTTGATGCAGGAAAAATTGGCTGCAATATTGAAGTTGCTAAAGCGCGCTACCGCCAAGCAATTGGCCATTACCAACAAACCGTTGTGCGTGCTTTTCAGGAAGTCGAAGATGCATTAAATAATATCGAGCAACAAGCCAAACAAGCTGAAAGTCTTTATAGTTCCGTCAATGCCGCTATAAAAACATTAGAACTATCTAATCGCCGCTATTCAAATGGCTTAGCAAACTACCTTGATGTGATGGATAGCCAAAGGGAAGAGCTTTCTGCAAAGCGTACTTGGATTAACATCCAAGGTGCGCGTTTTATTTCAACAGTTCAGCTTGTCAAGGCTTTAGGTGGTGGTTGGGGGTGTGCCCACGAGCAACCAATAGAATATCTTTCCCATTAACAGGCTACTCTAACCGCTTTTTAAAAAACCATGTGGCAGCGGACAGAGTGAAAAAAGCAATAGTCACCATAGGCCAAATATTTTCCCAAACTATATAAAAAGGCATCGCTTTAAGAAAAGACCCCTTAGCGATACTGAGAAAGTACCTCAAAGGGTTTAAATAAGTGAAATATTGCAACCACTCGGGCATGTTTTCAATTGGCGTTGCGAATCCTGAAAGTAAAACAGCTGGCGTCATGAAAACAAATGCCCCCAGAATAGCTTGTTGCTGTGTTGCTGAAAGGGAAGAGATAAGAAGGCCAACGCCCGCTACCGATGAAATAAAAACAAACATGCTGAAATAAAGAGCAATTAGTGAACCGGTGAAGGGGACCTTAAAAAAAAAGATCGCAACTAGCAAAATGACAGTTCCCTCAGCCATGCCAATAACTATCGCCGGGACGGTTTTCCCAATTAAAATTTCTACAGGGAGCAGCGGCGAAACAAGTAACTGATCAAACGTTCCGAGTTCTCTTTCACGGGCCACAGATAAAGCTGTGACCAAAAGCCCAACAACCATCGTAAGAATCCCGCATAAGCAAGGGACATTGTACCAATAATAAATAACATTTGGGTTAAACCAAAAGCGTGGGAAAAGTTCTGTGGATTGCAAGGGCAATCCCCTTTCTTGAGCAAAGTCGCGATTAAATTGGTTTAAAATCGCGTTGGCATACCCAGCTATGATTTGTGCTGTATTTGACTTTCGACCATCGAGAATTATTTGCACCTGGGATTTTTTTTTGGCGTTTAAATTTCTTGAAAACTGTTCATCAATTGATAGGACCATCGCCCCTCTTTGGTTATTAATAAATGGAGCGATTTCGTCGACAGACTTTAAGTAAAGAATATGGCTAAATGTCGGAGAACCGTGAAAGCGTTGGGCTAATTCAATAGACTCTTTGCCATTATCTCGGTTCAAAATAGCAATCGGGACATCTTTGACATCTAATGTTGCCGCAAAAGCAAACACTAATAGCTGTGTGAGTGGTGGAACAATCAATACAGCACGGCTTTTTTTATCTGACCAAACAGCTAAAATTTCCTTATGAATTAAGGCTAGAATTCGACTAAACACTCTAATCCAACCTCTTCACCGTTTTTTTAACCGTGATCATAAAAAAAAGCATGCCCACAACAAACATAGGAACAATGTTATATAGAATCAAACTCCACACATTGCCAACTAAAAACAGGGTTTGCAGGGAGGAAACAAAGTAACGGGCAGGAATAATATAGGTGATCCACTGAATGGGCAAAGGCATACTCAAAATCTCAAAAATAAATCCTGATAAGATAAATCCGGGTAAAAAGGCAGCAACCATCGCTGCTTGTGCTGCCACAAATTGATTGCGGGCAATTGTTGAAATTAACAGCCCAAGTCCGAGAGCAGAGAAGAGAAAAACCCCGGAGACGAAAGCTAAAAGTAGCCATGACCCTCTTAAGGGAACTTGATAGATCACTACCGCCCAAATCACGCACATGGTCATAGAGATCATACCTAACACAAAATAGGGAATCAGTTTTCCTAAGAGAAGATCGGCAATGCTGATCGGGGTTGACATTAGAGCTTCCATTGTGCCGCGTTCCCATTCTCTGGCAACCACAAGTGCTGTTAAAAGGGTGCCAATTAAAGTCATGATGATTGCCAAAGATCCGGGAATAAGAAAATTGCGGCTTTCCAGCTGCTCGTTATACCAAAATCTTGGCTGCAAAGAAACAAGAGGAAGACCTTTTAAATTATTGCTGATTCGTTCTTGTTCAAGCCATGCCGCCCAAGCACCCTGCACATAGTTTTGCACAAAACTTGCCGTGTTAGGCTCACTGCCATCGGCAATGACCTGAATAGGAGCCATGTTGGGAGGACGTTTCCTAAAAGCAGAAAAGTATTGGGGAACCACAACCAAGCCTCGAATCGCCCCTTTCGTGATTGCCTCATCAAATTCCTGGCGGTGCCTAGCTATTTTCACGTCAAAAAACCGCGAATCCATAATAGCCTTTGCAAAACTTAAAGCATCAGGGGAAGTATCTTCCAAAACAAGGCCGATTTTTAAATGGTTCATATCCAATGAAACACCAAAACCATAAAGAAACATTAAGATGAGCGGGAGAACAAAAGAGATCAAAATGCTGCTCGGATCGCGTACAATTTGATAAAACTCTTTAATCATCAACGCTTTGAGCTTTCTTAATCGGTTACTCTTATCTTGGATTGTTTTTTGAGCCATAGTTTTCAATAAGTTGAATGAAAGCCTCTTCAAGTGAAGGATAAAGATTTTGCTCTGTTCGTGCCTCTTTTTTTAAAGCTTCAGGAGTCCCGAGTTTAATCAATTTACCCTGATAAACCAGCCCAATCCGATCACAATATTCCGCTTCATCCATAAAATGAGTTGTCACCATCACTGTAACCCCTTTTTCGACAAGCCCATTAATATGGTTCCAAAATTCACGTCTTGTAATGGGATCAACCCCAGAAGTCGGTTCATCCAAAAATAGCACTTCTGGGTGGTGCATTACGGCACAAGCAAGAGATAACCTTTGCTTAAACCCTAAAGGAAGAGTAGACGCTATCTCTTTAATATAGGGTTTAAGATCAAAAATAGTGATCATCTCATCGATTGTTTTCTTTTTTTCTTTGCCCTGTAAGTTATAAATTCCTGAAAAGAAATCGAGGTTTTGCCAAACATTTAAGTCTCCATAAAGCGAAAACTTTTGAGCCATATACCCTATCTGCGAACGCGCTTGGCTTGGAGCCATCTGCAAATCTAACCCGTTAACAAGAGCACGCCCAGAGTTGGGCTTCAATAAACCGCACAACATCTTAAAAGTCGTCGACTTTCCTGCCCCATTTGGACCTAACAACCCAAAAATCTCGCCGCTTTTAATCGTGAAGGTGATGTCATCGGCTGCAACAAAATTGCCAAACAGTTTTACCAGCCTTTCTGCTTGAATGACCGCTTTCCCTCCGCCAGCGATGCGAGGAATTCTTTCTGCTAGTTTGGAATAGCCGCCCGGCCCCCCGCCTAAAATATCAATAAAGGCATCTTCAAAACGAGGAGCTGTTTTCACAATTTTTGCTTGGCTCCCCGCTTTCACATTTGCAATAGCAAAAGGCATTGGCATGGGATCCTTGGTGACAAACCGCACATCTTCCCCTTGAATCACCCCATCTATGACATTAGGCTGTCTTAAGGTCAATGTTAGAACATTGCGTCTATTCTCTCGGATATCTGAGATAAGAAAAGCCCTTCCCTCTACGCGTTCTGTCATTTTTTGAGGGCTACCGGCATAGAGGAGTTTGCCCTCATTCAACAAAAGCACAGTATGGCTTTTTTGCGCTTCATCAAGATAGGCTGTACTCCAAATAACAGAAATTCCCTCCTGTAGCAAATCGTAAACCATCTGCCACAATTCTCTCCTTGAAATGGGATCTACGCCTACGCTCGGCTCATCCAATAAAAGCAATGTGGGCTTGCAAACAAGGGCACAGGCTAACCCGAGTTTTTGCTTCATCCCTCCAGAGAGGGCTCCAACTAAACGATCTTGAAAGGAAGCCAAGTTCGTAAAAGATAGCAAACGCTTATAAGTTGTTTCTTTTTCTTCTTTAGGAACGGCGCGCAGATCTGCAAAAAGATTGAGATTTTGAATCACTGTTAGGTCTTCGTAAAGACCGAATTTCTGAGGCATGTAACCAATGATTTGATGCAGATGATCTGCTTCTTTAATGCTATCATAGCCATCTACATTTATGGAGCCTGTACTTGGTAGGAGAAGGCCTGCCATTAAGCGGATCAGCGTGGTTTTACCCGCTCCATCAGGTCCTGCTAAGGCGACCATTTCCCCTTTAGGAATTATCGCATTGATCGCAGAGAGAACGGTCTGATTGCCATAGACTTTAGAAACATTCTGAATGGTAACTAAGGCTTCGTTCACGAATCTACAGCCTTTTTCTCTTGAAAGTGCAATGTTACCGTGACAGGCATACCTTGTCTCAAACCCCCATCAGGGTTTTCAACAATTACTCTTAAGCGATAAACAAGATCAGTTCTCAACTGCGCTGTTTCTACAGTTTTAGGAGTAAATTCAGCAACAGGAGAGATAAAACCGATATGCCCTTCATACACTTTTCCACCAATAGTGTCCGTGCGAATTTCTGTCCTCATTCCCGGATAGATCTTTCCAAGAGAGACTTCGGGCACAAAGGTTCTAACCCAAATAGGTGAAGTGAGTGACAACGTATAGATAGGATCAGACTCTCTAACAACGGCCCCCGGCTCACGTATCCGCGTCAAGATAACTCCGTCATTGGGAGCAAAAATTTCTGTATCTCTTAAATTTGTAAGAACTACACCTAAACTAGCTTCTGCTTGTTTAAGGTTTGCAGCTAACACATCTCTCGTTGATTGAGCATTATCAAAATCCTCCTGAGAGATACTACCATCCCGTACGAGGTCTTTCCTTCTTTTAAAAATATTTTCTGCATTCTCTAAATTTCTTTTGATGGCGCCGATATTGGCTTGAGCTTCTTTAACACGATCAAAGTAGGGTTGCTTATCCATCATGCCTAACAAAGAGCCTTTTTTAACAAACTCTCCTTCCTGAAAAGGCATGCAATCGACACGCCCACTGACACGAAAGCCGAGATCGACTTGACGGACATCTACATTGCCATAAAGAATGAGAAGGCCATCATTGGGATGGTTCTTAAAATAGAGATAGCTTGCCAAGCCCGTTAGGAAGAGAAGGAGCAGCATTATTAGGAGTATGACGCGTCTCATAGCCCTCAAAAAATTACAAAACTTTTTTATAAACGATTAGCCTTTAAAGAGAAAGAATAGATTGCTTAGAGAGGAAAGCCGCTATAGAAAAAATAAGGAGGGAGGGCTGCACAAAGCGGTGTCTATTGCTGAACTGGATATCGATCCAAAAGAAAAAAGCAGAGTGCCTAGGCACTCTATCGCTTAAACAGGGCCAGGGAAATTAAGTTGTTTTTTGGGATGCCACAATTTTGCACTGCTAATCGATAACCCAATTTTAACCAAATCACCCAGGATAAATGGCAAAAGACCGAGTTGCAAAGTGCGTTCTGCTCCGACCCAGAGGCTGAGCCATGGAAGCCCACAAAGGTGAATAGCTGCACTGCAAAGGAAAAAGCCTAAAGCGAGCCTTGGGAAGCTTGTCGATCTGTGGGTAATGCTTCCTGAAATTATTGCTCCAAAAATAAAACCGAACATATAGCCTCCAGTCGGTCCTATCAGTGATCCAATCCCTGAGTGTAGGTGGCTAAAGACTGGCAGCCCCATGGCTCCTTCTAATAAGTACATTAGCACGGCTAAAGCGCCGCGTTTACTTCCTAAGGCCCAACCCGTCATTGCAATGGCGAAAGTTTGTAAAGTCATGGGAACAGGCGTAAAGAAAAGGGGCACAGAGATCTGCGAGCAAAGGGCGATAAATAAAGAAGCGGCGAAAATAAATAAAGCTTCTTTTAGCAAGCTTTCTGTCTGAGATGTTTTTAGAGTAATTTCTTGAGATAAGGACATCTAATCCCCCTTAATAAATCTTTAAAGTTTACTAAAGTAGCAAAAAATTAATTTTCAAGCGAGAGAACATGATAAATTTCTTCTTTTAACTGTTCAAATGAGGGTGTGCCAGCAAATGTGTAGTTGTAGGTTTGCCTTCGCACCGCAGCATGTGTTTTTTGATCTTGAGCTATTTCTCTATCTATAATCGCGTAGATATTCTCGTATTGATCTGGCTGTATTTCCACTCCACAACGGAAGAGATAAAGTGCACGGTCGTAGGTAGGGTCTCGCCTTTGCTGATTTAAAAAAAACATGGGTCGATTAAATGCTAAGAAATCATACCCTATTGAAGACATATCCCCAATATAAAGATCCGTAATGGAGAGGAGTGGGTAGATCGGTGAAAAGTCCTTTAAAAAAAGAATGTTTTCTCTATCTTCATAACGGCTAATAATAGTGTAGTACTGAGCTGGATCATCTTGCTCAAGGCGTGGATGAGGCTTGACGATCATGTTGTAATCACTTGGCAATGCCTCTAAGAGCTTAGACGCTGCGTCAAAAAATGAAGTCGATTCTTCAAGATCCAAACAAGTTGGTGCGTAGAGGATGAGGGGCTTTTTTTGCGCAAAATGCCCTAATAACTCCTTCCGAACTAATGAATCGTAATACGCTTGATGCTTTTGGTAATAGGAAAAACGGATGTTGCCGCTCGTCACAAAATGCTCAAGGTGTTCTCGGACTCCCCATTCTGTAAGAAGATCGATCATATTTTGGCCATAGACCAAGCAGATATCTTCAAAAGCGCAGCCACGTAAATAAAAACCTTTATCGGAAAAACCGTGAGGGCAGTGCACATTGCGCATCCTTTTCCCGTATTCTTCCTCTAATGGACGGAATTTTTCACGAAAAATTTTTTTATTCCATTGATCTGACATTAGTGTGTAATCAAAATGCGCAATAAGGAACTCAGGGCTAAATTCCTCGTGAGGAAGAAAAAGCGTCTTCAAATTAGGATAGTCGTATTCAGCTTGTAAAGCTTCTAGCTCATCATGAAAAAGATAAGGAATGTCAAGAGCTATAGCTAAAGGGGCGAGATGGTCGACAAATTGCTTTTGCCCTAACGGATTAACAGCGATGCCTTTAACTTTCATGAACCAACTAAATCAGTAAAGAGGCGTTTTTTAAAAAGCTGTGGATAAACTCAGCCCTTTTATGAGGGATTTCTTCCTGAGAGATTTTCTCTGGAAAATGGTTGAGCAAATGGGCTCTTCGACAAATAAAGAAAAGCTTATTGAGCTCCTTCATCTCGATGCCCTTCAACCATCCTAGCTCTAGACCAAGTTTCAAGAGGGCGATTTCATTCAATGCTTCCGCAGCTTCAATTTGGTAAGAGTGAATAAGGAGACCAAAGGAACGAGCAACCTTATCCTTGATATCTGCACTCTCTTGTTGTCGAATAGTGCTTCGCGCGCTGTTTTCTTCAACAACGAGTTTCGTGATAAAACTGCGTAAATTAGCAATGATTGCCTCTTCGTTAACTCCTAAAACGTAGTTATTGCTGATTTTGACTATATCTCCAATCAATTCCCCTGAATCTTCCTGTAGGCCGCTTACTTTTATACTATCATCTTTCATTCCTGCCAAAGTGCTGTCTAGTTTACCCAAATGAATCAGTCCAGAAAGCTGCAGATAAGCTGATACAACCAGCCCAGTTCCACACGAAAATGGATCGGCTGTTAAAAATCCAAATTTAGAGGAGTAAGCATAAGAGAAAGATTTGCTGAGCTGAGTTTCTAATTTCACTAGCCGGTTCCAAGCACTCTCTAACTCGCCATTTGTGTCAAGTGTACGCAGGTGAAGATGATCGCGAATATTGAGAGAAAGGATAAAAGCACCGCTTTTATCGACAATAAAGGCTTCTCCTTGATGGGCTTGCAAAAAACTCTCATTAGTCAGACAGTGTTCCATGAGGAATTCTTTCTCTTGGGGAGAGCTTTCTTCCGCTTTCACTAGAAGAGGTTCTTCGATTCCTTCAAGCTTCTCTACTTCTTTACCAATAACAGCGACAATTTGTTTGCGTCGATCGCTGTCAAGCTTTCCGGGAAAATGATATTTTTCAATGTTGCGCTGCAATAATAAAGCTGAGGCAAGCCAGACCGTATGGCTGTTGTCATTCCAAGGAATCGTGTACTGAGCCAATATTTCTTTAAATGTCTTATTTTTCACTCTTTGTTCCCTTTTTTGGCTTCTTCAATCGGAGGTTCTCCGGTTAACGCTTTAATTTGATCGCGTAACCAAGCTGCTTGTTCATAATCTTCTCTTTGCAGCGTTTCGGTTAAGGCCTCATTTAAAGCAAGGAGACGCATTGCAGGATTCATTTCTTTGATTTCTCCAGGAGCTCGGCCAAGGTGAACAGGGGTCGATTTTTTGGCATTGATTAACCGTAAGCCAAGCTTACCGGCAATTTGCATCTCAGAAAGGATCGTTTCATCGAAAACTTCATAACAGACAGGGCAACCGAGTAGACTGCCCGATTTAACAGCCTCCAAGGTCGTCCCGCAGTTTCCACATGCGAGGTCAGTTTGTCCTTCATGGAGCTTAGCGCCCTTATACTGACTGCCATAGAGGCGTCTTCTAAGTTCTGGGCAATCTGCACACATACTGGTATGTGTGATTGTCTCACCAACTATTTCTGTATAAATTACAGCGATAGATTTACGGCAGTCACCGCATTCGAGCGGTCTATCAGGAAGTTTGGGGGGTGTTTTTTCTGTCATAGTAAATGCTGTTATAGAAAAAATGGAGAAAAGTGAAAAGAGTAAAATTGAAAAAAATGCTGTTTTCTTATCAGGTTTTTCTAGACAAAAAGAGGAAAGGATAATTTAAAAAGCTTATTTTCAAAGGAATCGGCTTGCGACTCCTATGAAATGAAAATAAACTTGGACTTTTGGTAAAAAACTTTGAGTCTTGATGGACTCGAACCATCGACCCTCTCATTAAAAGTGAGATGCTCTACCGACTGAGCTAAAGACTCAAATGACCCCAAGGGGATTCGAACCCCTGTTATCGGAATGAAAATCCGGTGTCCTAGGCCAGACTAGACGATGGGGCCTGAGTCAAACTGCTTCGGTTTTGCAGTTTGATTTTTCCTCTCAATTACTTGAAAGTGGCTTAATCTTACAGGTTTTCCCTATTCTTATGCAATGAGAAAAAAAAGCTTTGCAGTAGAATTTTCTTCTGAAGCTCTCTACATTAAATATAGAGGCATTTCAAGAAATTACACATGCATGACTTCTTTTTCTTTTTGCTCAGTAATAGTGTCAGCTTCTTTGCAAAATTTATCCGTCTGTTCTTGGATTTGCTTTTCAATTTTCTTCATTTGATCTTCCGGAATCTCTCCATTGCTTTTCTGCTTGCGAATCAGTTCATTCGCCTCACGACGTACATTCCGGATACTAACTTTAGCCTCTTCGCCTTTTTTATGGCAAATTTTGACCATTTCCTTACGTACCGATTCATCCATTTGCGGAATTCTAAGGCGGACAGCATTCCCGTCGACGATGGGTTGCAATCCTAAATTAGCTTTTTCAATCCCTTTTGCTATCGCATGGAGATTCTGAGGATCGAAGGGCGTGATTAAAAGTTGCCTCATTTCAGGGGATGTCACAGAAGCAAAGTCTTTGATCCTCATCATTGTGCCATAAATCTCTACCTGAACTGTGTCCAGCATAGAAGGATTCGCTTTACCAGTTCTGATTCCTTTCAATTCCGTTTTTAAATGCTCTATGGCGGCTGCCATTTTAGCTTTTGTATCATCTAGAACGCTCATTTTAACCTCTTAGTCTTTGATTATCGTCGCTAAATTTTTGTCTTCCACTAAATGCGCTATGGGGAGAACACCCAATTGATTCATATTAAACACAAGAATAGGAATCTTGTTATTTCTACATATTGTAACGGCAGTCGCATCCATTACTTGAAGTTTCTCTGCTAAAAAATGATCATAGGTCAGGCTCTCGTAACGTTTAGCTCCGGCAAATTTTTGAGGATCCTGGCTATAGATGCCATCTACTTTTGTCGCCTTGAGAAGGATATCCGCTTGAATTTCACTCGCGCGCAAAGCCGCAGCAGTATCTGTTGTAAAGTAGGGATTCCCTGTGCCTCCCGCAAAAAGCAAAATAACGCCTTCGCGCAAATAATCCACCGCGTTAGCCCAGTTGTAGCTCTCTACGGCTCTAGGACATTCCAAAGCGCTCATCACTTTCACTCGGCAATCAATAGCTTCAAGGGCTTGCTGCATGGCGATCCCATTCATGATCGTTGCTAACATCCCAATTTGGTCTGCCGGCGTACGGGGCATCCCCAATGCGCTGAGAGACATTCCTCTAAAAAGATTTCCGGCACCAATGACAATGCCTAGATCATACCCTTCTGATTGGATTTGGCGGATCGCTAAAGAAAGCTTTTTACACGCTTCTGCATCAATTCCAAAAGGCTGAGGACCTTGCAGTATTTCTCCTGAAAGTTTCAGCAACAACCTTTTGCGCTTTTTTTGGGGCATATGACAACGTTAAGTGAGTTGAAGATGGCTTATTTTTACCATAAAAATACATAAAAAACTAGGCATTGTTGCATTTATTCAAAGGCTTAAAAGCGCTAAAAACCTTTATTTAAACTCACCATTCCCCTCAAATTTGGCTTTAAATGACAAGCCTAGCCCATGCTAAACTCACACAAGAGTAAGGGATGCTTGGGAGCAAGACAGAAAAAAAATTTTCCTCAAAATAGAAGATTAGGTGCGTTTGGGATGGAAACTTGGAATTAAGGCTAAATTTGAAAAAAAAGGAAAATAAGAAAAGGGAACAAAGCTGTTCCCTTTAGTAAAAATGGCAGTTAAAAGAGTTTTATCCGCCAACATTCCAACGTATAAAGTTAACGAGAGTAAGAGGCTGACCCGTTTCTTTTGCTCGTTTTGCGATCAATTCAGAAATGGAAAGAGCGTCATCTCTAATATATTTTTGACGGCTTAAGCAAGCGGAATCGTAAAATGCATTGATCTTGCCTTCTACGATCTTATCCACGATATTCGCAGGCTTTCCTTGAACTTGTCCCTTAGCAATTTCTTTTTCTTGATCGAGAACATTTGCAGGAACTTTTTCAGGGCTCAAGTATTCAGGGTTTGCAGCAGCCACGTGCATCGCAATGTCTTTTGCTAGAGATTCTTCTTGATCACTGCCCTCGATTTCCACAGCGGTCACAATTTTTCCGCCAAGGTGAGAGTAAACACCAATTGATTTAGATGGTTTCTTTTCCAAAACCACCATGCGGCGAATTTGGATATTTTCCCCAATTGCTTGGACTTCCGTAGCACGGTATTCATCAATCGTAAGAGAAGGATCTTTAGGACATTTCTGTTGCAAAAATTGCTCGAGAGAAGCAGGTTTTGTTTTTGCAATTTCTTGAGCCACTGTTTCTAAAAACTGCTTAAAGCGATCATTGCGCACAACGAAGTCTGTTTCGGCATTTACTTCTACGATAGCAATGTGATTGCCATCCACAGCAGTTCCAATCATTCCCTCATTAGCAACACGTCCCTCTTTTTTTACAGCAGAAGCCATCCCGCGTTTTCTCAAATTAGCAATCGCCAATTCCATGTCACCATTAGCTTCTTCAAGTGCTTTTTTGCACTCTCCCATGCCAATACCTGTACGGTCTCTTAACTCTTTAACCATTGTGGCTGTAACCGTTGTCATAACTAGTTACCTCCTTTTGGTAGAGCTTCGCTGTCGTCAAATTTTGCAGCAAGAACTTCTTCTGCTGACTCTTCTTCGTGCTCTTCATCACCTTTGGAAGCAGCCACTCTCTGCTCATTTTTCTTATCGATGATTGTTTGAGCTAAAGAACTTAGGATTAACTTAATGCTTTTTAAAGCATCGTCGTTACATGCGATCACGTATTGAATTGGGTCGGGATTGCAGTTGGTGTCAACAAGGCCCATGACGGGAATGCCCAGTTTATTTGCTTCTGAAACAGCAATGTGCTCTTTACTTGGATCGACAACAATTACCAAACCTGGAGGTTTACGCATTGAGCGAACACCGGAAAGGTTTTTTTCTAATTTAAGTTGATCTTTTGTCAATAGGGAAAGCTCTTTTTTAGTCAGGCCTTCTCCACCAGAAGAAATGCGTTTTTCAATGCGTTCAAGTTTCTTAACAGATTGACGAAGAGTGGAGAGGTTGGTCAACATCCCGCCTAACCATCTTTCGCACACGTAAAATTCCCCGCATAACTCAGCAAGCTCACGCACTACGGCCTTAGCTTGTTTTTTGGTACCAACAAAAAGAATGCTTTTGTGTTTTGCGACAGTTTGCGCTACAACTTCTACAGCTAAACGAATTTGCTGAAGCGTTTTAGCGAGGTCGATAATGTAAAGTCCGTTACGAGCTTCAAAAATGTAACGCTTCATTTTTGGGTTCCAACGGTGTGTCTGGTGCCCAAAATGTGCGCCAGCTTCTAATAATTCTTTTAAAGTAGGTAGATGAGACTGATTTTGATCCAAGCCTTGTCCCTTTATATGACGACGGCATCTTAATCTAATTAAGATTTCGGTCTTGGTTAATATTTTGGTTTGTTTTTATCTTAGAACTTTATACAGTTTGCGTGTCATAAAGTCTGCGATCCAATTGAAATGGATAGCGCCTGATCAGAATCGAACTGACACTCGTAGCTTGGAAGGCTACTGTTCTACCATTGAACTACAGGCGCAAGCTTAGTGAGTAAATTATGCTTTTTAACGCTTTTTTTCGCAAGCCCAAACATTCACGTTCTTATAGAAAGGCCTCAAAACAGCCTGAGAGCTGTGCTATCCCTGAAAAAACGGGCCTAGTATTAAATTTAATCTTGCTTGCCCTTCTCCTTATCGCCTTTCGGATCTGGCATCTTGCAACAGCGGAATACGATAAACTTCTCGAAGAATCGAGAAAACCACAAAGGAAATCTATCATCGAAGTTGCAAAAAGAGGGACAATCCGCGATCGCTTCAACATTCCTCTGGCGATTAATAAAATTCGCTACCAGGCAACCATTATTTACGCCCCCATTAAAACCATCCCCTCTATAAAAACCGAATATGATCCACAAGGGAAAAAAATTCTGCGCTACAAACGAAAAGAGTACATTGCGCGCCTGGCAGAGCTGCTCAGCCGAGAGCTTGGTTTAGAAGCTGACCGCATAGAAGATCTCATTCACTCTAAAGCTTCCCTCTTCTACAACATTCCTTATGTCATTAAAGATGAAATCACGGAAAACGAATATTACCGATTAAAAATGTTAGAAAAAGATTGGCTAGGTCTTCATGTAAAACGTCTTGCTAAACGCGAGTATCCCAAAAAGAAGGTGGGATCAGATATTTTAGGGTTTATGGGTGCTATCAGCAAAGAAGAGTATGAGCAAATTATCCGCGAATTAAAAAGTTTAAAAGAATTTCTTAAAAACCTAGAAGAGACAAAAGATGTGGATCTTCCTGAGGGATTTTCCTCGCTGCTTGAGGTAGAAACACGCTACAGGGACCTTGAGGAGCTCGCTTACACCGTACACGATTATGTAGGGAAAACCGGCGTAGAGAGTGTCTTTGAAGAGCAGCTAAGAGGATTTAGGGGTAAAAAAAGCTATATGCTCGATTCTAAAGGCAACATTTTAAAAGAACTTCCAGGTTCACGGTCACCCTTGGCAGGTAAACGATTACTCCTGAGTATCTCGTCTGAGCTACAAGAGTATGCCGAAGAACTTCTTGCTCAAAATGAATCCATCCGTTTAGCAAAAGTCCAGGGTCATGGAAAATCGATCAGCAATACTAAACAGCCATGGATTAAAGGGGGCGCCGTTGTTGCCCTTGAGCCCAATACAGGCGAAGTCTTAGCCTTAGCGACATGGCCTCGCTTTGATCCCAACGATTTTATCCTCGCTGGGGATGCAGCAATAATCAAAGCAAAAAAAGGACGCATCAATGGCTGGTTTGAAAATGATGCTTCCATTTCTGATATTTGGAATATGTTTAAACCTTATGAACGCGAGCTATTTGAAAACAGCTCAAAGCAATTTTACACAGAAAAACGTTGGATGAGCTGGGAGACTTTTTTGGATTTCATTCTTCCAGAAAAACATCCTCTAATTCAGTGGTTTAATACAAATGGGACAATTAAAAACGCCTACACTATTCAAACCCTTGTTGAAAAAATTGAACACCTGACAAAAGAGCCTATCGCTGATACCTTGAAGGCAGATGTCGTGCCATCAGGAGAACTTAAAAAGACTCTTCCTCTGTTACACGTTTTTTTTAAAGAACTTGAATCTAACTATGATAAGCTCCTTTTAATTGATCTTTGCCAACTCAGTGTTGCACACCATAAATTTTCACAAAGTCTCGTCAATAAAGTCGGCCATCACGATTTAGGCAGCTATAGAGAATGTGTAGCCACCTATCTCTCCTTAAAAGAGAACCTGAAAGAAACATGTAAAAATGGTTTTCACAAGACATGCTTTGCTTTTTGGCGAAAGAACCATGAGAAAGAATTCCTTAAAGAAAAGCGTCTTTGGGAAAAGCAAGCGAAAATCTATCCTAAACCCTATATCGATTATCTAGACGAAAAGGAAAATGAGCTTTTTTCACAATTTTGGAAAAAGTATGCCGCGACGCTTTGCTATTCAGCCTTAACAAATACACCTCCTTCAGAAGCAATTCTTGAGCCTTTTTTTGCTTACCTTAAACTTCCAGAAGAAAACTCTAATCTTGCCCTTCTTCAAGGAATCATTAAAAAACTTAAGAAAGAACAAGCTTTAGAGTATTTGGGCACTTTTCGTGCCTATCATGAATTAGATCGACCTTTAAAAGGGAAATATCGCCTTTTACGTAAAGGCAAAGGAGCCGCTCTGGAAAAGCATTTGGCCTCAGCTTTTTACCCCACCTACGGGTTTGGCTTTAGCCGCTCACATGCCTTTAGGCAGGCGACCACGCAGGGTTCTCTCTTCAAGATCATCACAGCTTTTGAAGCTCTTTCCCAAACTTATGCCAAGAACAAAGGAGAAACTTTTAATCAGTTAAATCCGCTCGAAATGATTGATAAGGTTTATAAAATTGGCAACAAAACATACGTCGGAACAACTTTGGAGGGAACTCCTATCCCCCAGATCTATAAAGGCGGCCGTCTACCAAGAAGCCACCTCTACAATCTTGGCCACATGGACTTAATTAAAGCTTTTGAAACCTCTAGTAATTCTTACTTTTCTTTATTAGCTTCTGATGTAATTAGCGATCCGGAAGATTTGGCAAAGGCAGCAAGAGCGTTTTCCTATGGATCTAAAACCGGCATCGATTTACCTGGGGAAATTGCAGGGAAGGTCCCTGATGATCTCAGTCGCAATCAAACAGGCCTTTATGCAATGGCTATTGGCCAACATACACTCGTCGTCACGCCTCTACAATCTGCACTTATGCTCGCTTCTATTGCCAATGGAGGAAAGATTTTTAAGCCACAGATTATCCACATGTTAGCGGGCCATATTCCAAATCGCGATGAATCGCTTTTAAATCCTCCTTCCAAATTCCAGAACCAAACAGCCTTATCTATTCTGGGCCTTGATTTTCCTCTTTTTGCTCCCAGCTCCCAAGAACTAAAGAGAAGTGAGGTCGAGCGCATTCAACCGCTTGTCAAGCACGAAATCCCTTTTCCAGAATCCATCCGAGCCATCTTATTAAAAAGTATGCACAAAGTTGTGTCACGTACCCAGGCTGAAAGTCTATGGTCACTTTCTAAGCTCTACGCTAGCCATCCCGAAGCCATTAGCGATTATATTGATTTAAAAAACCAATTGATTGGAAAGACAAGTACTGCAGAATCCATGGAACGCATTGACTTAGATGAAAAAGAGGGAATTAATTTATACACTCATGTTTGGTTCGGTGGTATTGCTTTTGAAAATGACGTTAACTTTAGCTTTAATCGTCCGGAGCTCGTCGTTATCGTCTACTTAAAATTTGGAACATTTGGAAAAGAAGCAGCGCCGATTGCCGCACAAATAGTTAAAAAGTGGCGCGAAATCAAAAAAAAGAAAATGCAGCAGCTTCTTTGATGTAAATCACCCTAGGTTGGCTAGTCTAAGTGATCTCAATGTGAGGTTTAATAGACTTTTGATGGCTTATGAAAGCGCCTTCTTGATCGATTCAAGCGACCCAAATATGAATACACATGTTTGAAAAATTTAATGATCAAAGCGCCAAAAAGAGTAATTTTAGCAAGCAAATGAAGTTATGCAAGAGGTCTAATACCCGAGAGCCTTTCTACGTTAGCTTCGAGCGTTTTTTTTAAAACCGCTTCAGTACCGTAAATAGTCATTTTCTTTTTAGCTCGTGTAACTGCTGTGTAGATCACTTTGCGCCCAAAATGTTCAGAGCCTTCGGGTAAGATAAGAAGAATCTCTTCAAATTCGCTACCCTGGCTTTTGTGAACAGAGAGGCAGTAAGCATACTCAAATCGAGGCAATAAGAGAGCATAAAATTTGCGTTCATTGGGAAAGTAAGCAAAATCCTCTATAGTAAGTGATTCTAACTTAGCATTTTGCTTTTCTAAAAATCCAAGCTCTCCGTTGAAAAGCTCTTGCTTATGATCGTTAACGGCTATCATGATCGGCGCCCTAAAGGCTCCTCTTGCTTTCTTTTTTAACGCAGAAGCGATGAGCTGGTTGATAGCATCATTGCCAAAAGGGCCTTGACGGAGCGGAGTCAAAATACAAAAGTTTTTGTTCTCTTCAGATAAAAAGCGCTGGGCTACTTCTTCTAGAAGGGCTTTAAAAGAGACTTTTTCTGGGTCAATGCGTGAAAGAGAAGGGCTATTCATCAAAGCTAAAGCTTCTTGGCTGCGACCGTTATTGATATGTTTACCAAAATCTACGAGTTCTTTTAGTTCAGCACGCAAGCACTTGGAAAGGGTGATCGCATGGGGATGTATAGCTTTTAGATCAGCAAAGACTCCTCCTGCTTCAACGGGAGGAAGTTGATTTTCATCTCCTATTAAAATAAGACGTGTTCCGGATTGTACAGAAGATAAAAGCGCGGCCATCAGTTCCACATCAATCATTGAGCTTTCATCAACCACGATAAAATCATAAGGCAAAAAACCCTTAGAGGCGCCAAGTTTTCCAATGCTGAGCAAGTTATGAAGCGTTTTTCCTGTGATTTTTAAATGAGGATCATCGGCAAAAGCTTGAGTCAAGCTTTGCTCAAGGTGGGCTGCAGCTTTTCCAGTTGGAGCAGCTAAGGCAATCCTATAGTTTTTCCTTACCTCTGGCATAAGGGTCTTTAAAAACGTTTTGATCATTCTTCCCGCGGTAAATGTCTTGCCTGTGCCAGGCCCTCCAGAAAGTATTACAAAGCTTTTTGCGCAGGCCAATTGAATAGCTTGATACTGTTCCGCAAGCAGCCCCTCCTCACTCTCCGGTAGCTGGCCACAAGAGATAGCCGGCTGCGCAGCATTTAACCTCTGCCATTCATTAAAGACTTTTTTTTCTGCTAAAAAATAGCGTTGGAAATAGTAGTAATTTCCTCGCCTGCAAATGGGTGCCTCTATTACCGCATCGTTCACCCATTCCTGCCATAAATCGGATGGTAAATGGGCAAGGCTTTCTCTCAGCTTGGTTTCTTGTTCAAGTTCTTCAAAAAAATGGTTTAAGCTTGGCTCAATTCTTTTTTCATCAATATAAAGGCAAAGGTGTCCTTTTTTAGCTGCCAGTAGAAGCGTTTTAATAAAAAAGGCTGCCTTTCGGTGCTGGGGATAGGGGTCCAACATTCTTTCGGCTAACGCGGTTTCTATTGGATTAAAAAGATCTTTATTCATCATGCAATTCGGGGAAAAAGTGGTAAATGCCGCAAGAGCCATCTTGTTTTACACCTCTTAAGAAAATATAAAAAGCTCCGCCAAAAAGCTCTTCAAACGGGCGAATGTCAAACAGCTTTACATATTGTTTAAATGCTTTCGCGTAAAGGGAGGCTTGCAGATGGTAGTGATTAGCCATCATTGCTTGATGCATGCCCTCGCGAGAATAAAATGAATCATCTTCTCCCAACCAATTTGTTTTCCAGTCGATCAAGTAGTATTTTCCATTCATTTTGCAAACGAGGTCGACAATACCATGAATAAATCCTGGAGGTATGTTAATGCCTTTCATGAGGCCTTGTGGATATAAAAATTCCATCTCTTTAAAGCAAGAGCCCGCATCAAGATCTTTTAAACAAACTTTTTCTTCACCGAGGGGGCAGCTTAAAAGCATTTTGATCATTGAGACGAATACTTCAACCCATTCGCTAAAATGGCTGGATTTTAGATAACCATGCACGGCCTGTCTTAATTCATTTTCATCCATTTGAAAAGAAATTTTTTGTAAAACTTCATGAAAAAGAATTCCTGTCTCTCGTCCAGCAGGTAAGCTATGAGGGTTTTTTTCTTCAATAGTAAAATCTTTAGGAGTAAGAATCAGAGAAGGATTGGACCCGGTATGCTGTGCAAGGGAGCTGAAGGAGGAACAGTAAAGAGTCTTTCCTGGTATTGACACTGCAACAGGTTCAACCAAAGTGGTATACATTGAATCAAACGTTTCTAGGGCAAGCTCTTCGCTTTTTGGGTGAGAAAGGGTGATTTTTCCAGATGCAAGAGGTAGCATCGCTTCTAAATTAGCAACAACATCTTTCCCCAGTCTAAAGTAAATCTCTTCATGCTTACAGAGCGGTTGGTTCAGACGAGCTAAAAAAAGCTCTATAGGAGAAGCACCGCCAACTTTAGGAACCTTCCAGCCTTTAATGCAGGGCATGTAAAGACGGTATTTTGCTCGTGTCATTGCCACATAAAGCTGACGCATTTTTTCTGCATCACACTCCTGGCGATGTAGCACATGGGTCAGGCTTTCTTTTGGAAAAAAAGCTAAGGAAGAAGGTGCTTTATGGCGATCGCTAATCAAATTTTCTTTTAACACTGTCCGGTTACACAAACCAAGAGCAAAGACAATTTCATACTCTAAACCTTTACTTGCATGGATTGTCAAAACATTGACAGCATCTAAAGTGAGGTCCTGCTGTATTTTAAATTCTTCATTCTCAGTATCATATGTTAGAATGATTTCTTCGATGTATTCAGCGATTTTTTCAGGCGAGGCGAAAGAGGCAGCTTCATATTCAATAAGCAACGAGACAATATGCAAAAGCTCATCAATAAGAGTTGCACCGCCCTCACTGCTAACCATTTTTTCTCTTACGCTTCGTTCCTCGTTGAGCCAACAGCTATCGAGCAAGTCTTTAAAAAAAGGGCCTAAACCATTTTTGACAAGTGTTTCTTTTAAAGAAAGTGCTTGCTCTAAGGCCTTAGCATGGTGCAAGCTCTCTTGTAAAACCTGCATCTGGCTAAAGTCTAAAGCTATAATTTTCCCTGCAAGGGCTGCTTTGAAAAGGCTTTCTCTCCTTGGATATAAAAAGCCAAGGAGTAAATCGCGGAAAGCAGGAAGCATGATGGATTGAGCGATGCTGCTTGTTTTCTGTAAAACAGAAGGAACTTTTTGCTGCTTTAAATAGCGCATCAAGCGTTTGGCTTGGTAGCGGTCATGGACTAAGATAGCCATCTCCTGGTAGCTGATCCCTTCCAGGACCTTTAAACGCTGCATCTCTTGAGCATAAAAGGGGAAAAAGAAGTTTTCTTCTAAAGTTTCTAATTTATCGTCGGGGTCTGCTAGTGCAACCGAAAAATGCACACTCCCTAAGGTGTCTTTGAAATGGCGATTTTCGACATGGGGGGGAGCAAAGACAGGCTTGTAAGGTAAATAGCTCTGTAAAAGTGGCAAATCGATCCATCCAGGTGCATTCTCTTCGCTAAATAACAGGTTCAGAGCATCAATTAAAGAGGGCTGCGAACGGTAGTTTACCGTAAGGGAAGCCTTACAAGCGCTACCCATGGCTTTCTCAGCCTGCAAGTAGGTATAAATATCTGCGCTCCTGAAGGAGTAAATCGACTGCTTGGGATCACCAACCAGGTAGACAATTGAAGAGCTATTACTTTGGAAGAAAAGCTGATGAAAAATTTCCCATTGTAAGGGATCAGTATCTTGAAATTCATCGATAACCACCACTTGGTATTGCTCGCGAATTTTTTCTTTTAGAACATCATTTTGCGCCACCACTTGCTGCATCTTCTTCAATAAAAAAGAAAACTCGAGTTTATTATTTTCTTCTAGATAATGTTGCAGCTTTTTCTGGCAACTAGCAGCGAGATTGGCAAAAATAGCCATGGGTTCGCTAGCCTTTTGAACAACTGGCCATAAATGCTCTTCTATAACACGGAGCAATTGGGGATAATTTAGAAGAGGCAGCTTGGCTTTTGCTTTTTTCTTTATCTCGCGAAAAGCATGATAGACATAAAATTGATCTTTGAGCTGCTGATCAAATTGAGAAGGAGTTGGACTTTCTGCAAAAAGGGCGGCAAAGCGCATCAATTTCTCTAAGTTCTCTTTCTTTAGTTTCCCACTACGATCGCAAATTTCCAGATACTGAGGAGCTAAAGATAGTAAGTCTGAAAGCACAAGCTCTTGCTGCCACCCCTCCTCCTTTAGTTTATCGACAACCTTTAAAAAACTGTGGAAACATTGTTCGTAATTGGCCGGGCAAATGATTTCTGCACCCTTTAAGATATTCTGTAAGAGGCATTCTTTTAGTTTTTGGACTTTTCCTTGATGGTGTTTAATTACAATCTCTAGTTGGGCAAGGCTCACCTCATGCGGGTTTAATTCCGTCACCAAAAAGGTATGAACAAGATCGATCAATTCTTCTTTGAGCACAGAACTTTCCGGAGACGTTCCGCTCACTCCTGCTTCAAAAGAATTTTCTTGCAAAGCTTTAAAACAAAACCCATGGATGGTAAAAATGGCAGCTTGATCAAAATGGTAAAGGGCTTCTTCTAAAAGCAATCTGAGCTCTAATTCCTTCTTGGATTCTAAATCACAATGGGCTTTTAAAAAGTCAGGTCTTTCTTGTTCCTTTTCTAAAGATTGCAGCAACCGAGTTAAATTTTTTTTAATTCTATTGCGCAAATCTTGTGCCGCCGCTTTGGTAAAAGTCACAACAAGGATGTTCTCGATAGATAGATCTTTATTTTCAATCAACAGTCGGGCATAGAGATTTTCAATCGAAAAAGTCTTTCCTGTTCCAGCAGAAGCTTCTAAAAAGCGATTTTGCCGTATCCTCTCTTTGCGATCGAGAATATTAAACATCATCTTAGCCCCCAGGCTTCCTGCAGCGAACCAAATAGTTGTTGAGCAAGTGGCTGCCAGTCTTGGATCATCTTTGTAGTATCAGGTAAAGCCTCTTCATGAAAAATCCAAAGCATGTAGGGATCTTGAAATCCTGTAAAGGAGTCAGAGAGAGAAGCCTCCATACACTTTTGTAGCTTTTCCGGTGATCCTTCTAAAAAAGTGCCAATCCATTCTGGCATCAAGGGTGAAATGGTCTGCTCTGCCATAAAAGAGTACTCAATAAATGTTCTTAGTTGCTGCTCACAATGATCAGCAGGAGGCAGGATCGTCTGTTTTTCCATAAACAAAATCTGTTTTTCACAAAAGACTTCTGGCAGCAATGAGAAAAGAAGCCAGTAGGGGAAATGGCGCACGGCATTTTTAAAATCTTTTTTTCCAAAAAACAAAAACCCCTTTGGAGAAAGTGTGGGCAAATTGCCAATCAATTTAACTGGGCCGTGTTGCGTTTCAATAAGAGGTGCAGGGATTAAAAGCCCATTAGAGGTGCGTTCGGGCTTTTGGCAAGCCAAACTAAACTCGCATTCGAAAAGCTCTTCCTTCTTTAGATGGAACCTTTCGAGCCCTTCTTCTAACTGAAGGATATCCTCCGCCACTTTTTGCTTGGCAAGACCATCAAAGGGCGCATAGGGCCAAACACGCTTTTTATCAGCGGAAGAGAAAATCTTCTCAATAGGTTGTGTAAGTCCTTTTTTTTTCAGCGCAAAACGTTCTAAAGAGGAAAGTTCTAGTTCGGCTATTTCCTGCGGCTTCGCGTTGAGATAAATTCCCAATGTTTTGTTTAAGTACCTTCGAAGAGGGTGTTTGGCTAAAAGCTGGAGGTTTTTTATCTCTAGCACATGTTCTTTAGAAGCTTGACAGCATAAGCTTTTTTGAGGAGCGTTAAAGTGTCTAAGAAAGGTTGCAGGCTCTTTTCCTTGGCGAATATAGGCTAAAGCAGCATAAAAATCTTTCATGGAGCTGCTTTGAAATTTACTATTTCTTTGAAAATAACGCGGGTCAAAGGAGAAATAGGGGTGCTCATAAATAATACGAGAAGAGGGCAGATCTTCGTTTAAAATGTAATGGGCATCCAAATAATCTAAAAATTCGTTGACAATTGAAGAGGGAGGGCATTTCTTACCATTCGAAGAGCCTTTTGCGATGTAGGAGATAAGCAGCCTTTTTCTTGCCGATAACAACGCTTCTAAAAATAAGTACCTGTCATAATCTGTTTGAGAAGGGCAGTAATTTTTTTTAGGGTACTTTAAAAGACGATTTAATGAACTTTTGCTCTCTTTTCTTGGATAAATCTCTTCATTCATCCCCATCAAGACAACAACTTTAGCGGGGACAGCACGCATGGGCAATAGGGAAGAAAAACGCAAGGCTTGAAAGTGTTTTTCGCGGTAGCAGTGTTCCTTAGCTTCAAATAGGGAAATGAGCCGAGTCAGGACAGTACGGACAGAAAAGCGTGCTTCGGGAATCTCTTCACCACTTCTTTGTAAGCGATTGATCACTTTAATGATGGCATCTATTTCTTCATTTACAGCTTCATCATAAGAGAAAGTACTGAAATAGGACTCTAAAAGTTGTAAAAAGTAGCTTCCCCATTCCTGTAAAGTCCTTTCCTCTGCATTGGCGATAGGCAAAAGATCCTGTTCCATGTTTTTCAAAAAACGAATGAATTTTCCTAGAAGGTCTGCCTGAGAAAGATCGATTTTATTTTTTGGATGAGGAAAAGCCGAAGAGAGATTTCCTTCTTCTTCTAGTCTATAAATCATTCCCATTAGAAGAGAATCGATACCTTCTTGCCAAGTCCCCTTTTCAGAACCCTCAAGCAATGGCTTAAAGCCCTCTTTTTCCAAAACCCCCGAACGGTGAGCGTTATTTAAACCCCAAAAAATTTGCTGATCCTCTAGCCACTTCTTTAAGTCGGAAAACTCCTCAAATGTCATTTCTTGCTTTTTTAAAAAAAGAGGAGAGGAGAGGAGTTTGACAACGTCATCAACTCTCCATTTAGACTCTGCTAAACGGAGGAATTGCAGGAATAGTTGCGAAAGCTCACCTTTAGAAGCAAGCTTTAAATCCATAATTTGGTAGTCAAGCAAGCTTTCCTTATGCCCAAAGACAAGATCGATGTAGGGAGCATACTGGGTAATCTCTGGAGCCATTACGATGATTTCATGCGGCTCTATCGGTTCTTGGCTTTCTGCAATGAGCTTTAACAGTACGTTATAGACATTTTCTACTTCCCGAAGTAGCGAGGAAGAAGCGTGGACTTGAATGCTCTGCTCATCCAGCAGGTGGAGTTTTTGTTCGGAGTTGCGTAAAAGGGTCAAGTCTGCTTGGACTGCTTCCAGCAGAGAAAGCGGCTGGGAGGATGGGAGGATTGCTGTCTCAGGCGATAAACGCTCTTCATAGCAAGAGTAGTTTAAAGCGCCTTGCATCAAAGCATACTGGCTGTAGTGTTGAGGATAATGCTCTTCGATCATTTCAGCCATATGACGTCCTAACCTTCCAAAGTTGGCGAGGAGAGAGTTTCGGTCCCTTAGTAATGAGACAAGACTTTCGAGATTGTCTAAAGGCGTTCCTTTCTCAAGCCAGAAGGTTGAGATCCTGTTGCTTTCTTTATCCGAGCGAATGTCACTCCATAAGTTTTGACAGGGGGAAAGGAGCCAAGAGTAGACAGGGATGACTGCCGCTAACTTTTTAAAAAAAGCATTCTTTAAATCTGATATGAAACTCAGTCCAAAAAGATGCACTTCGCGGAAATGGGTTGGTTTGGTCAGCTCTTGGTTAAGAGCCTGGTAGAGGGGGAGGAAATTTTTCCTCAAATACATCCTGCGCCAAAGTTCTGCTTGCCAGTCCTCACTACTTGCACTCACCCAATTTGCAAGCATCTCCGGGCCATATTCTCCATAATTTAGAAAAAGGCATGCTAATTCATCTGCAAGCCAACACGCTTTCACTGCTATTTTTTTTTGTTTATTCTCCTTAAAGTATTTGATAAGAGGTTGCCAGAGGGAAAGATGTCCCTCTTCTTTAAGAATTTGGTTAATCTCATGTTCTATATTAAGACTTAATTCTATACAGGAAGGTAGGCGCTTTCTTTTATCAAAGGAAGAGAGCGACTGTTTTAACTGTTCAAGTCCTTGATCTAAAAAAGCAAATTCCAGCCCAAATGTAATTTGCAAGTCAGGGTCTTCGGCCATTGTACGTCTTAGATAACTTTTCATTGCTGGGCTGGGGACGATCACAAGGCGCTTTGCAAAAGGGTCTGCTCCTCGATAAAAAAGAGCCTTTTTAAATCCCTCGTAAAGGATTTCCAAACGGTTGCTTAAGTAAATAAAAGCTTGATCCATAGGCGGGGATTTTATCGCAGATAGGAAAACTCTGGCAATCATTAAAAAAATCTTTCCCTTTTTAAGAAAGCCCTTTTTCTATATCCTAGAAAACCCATTCGTAAAATTGTCTTGTATCTTAATTACTTAAGAATGATAATTTAATTTTAAAATAATAAAACCTAGTTTATGAAATCTTTTTTAACTCGTGATGTTTCAGCTTTTTTTGTTAGACGTTTCTCCTCTTTTACCTATCTTAATTGTACCCAATTTCTCGTCGCGTTGATCGACAATGTGTACAAATTCTTACTCGTCTTTTTTCTTATTCATCTGCAGGGGATAGAGAGCACTCACAAGATCATGGCTTTCACTGGAGCAACATTTGTTTTACCTTTTTTGCTCTTTTCGGCTACTTCAGGAACACTTGCTGATCGATTCAGTAAACGCAATGTGATCGTCTTTGCGAAAATTTTTGAATTTGTCGTCATGCTTTTTGGTGTTGTCTGTTTTTACTATAAAAGTCTCTTTGGCTGTTATGCGATTTTGTTTCTTTTGGCGACGACGAGTGCGATTTTCGGCCCTTCGAAATATGGGATTCTTCCTGAACTTGTTTCAACGGAGAAAATTTCGAAAGCGAATGGGTTGATGACCTCTTTTACATTTCTAGCGATTATTTTGGGCACCTTCTTAGCCTCATTTATTTTGGATTACACCAACCGCAATTACCTTTTGGCCTCCATTCTTTGCTGCGGCATCTCATTGGCAGGGCTATTGGCCAGTTTTTGTATCGAATACACCCCTCCTTCAGGCTCCGAACAGCGTTTTAATTTATTCTTTTTGAATCAAATTTATGCCACGCTCAAAACAGCGAGTAACGATCCTTCCCTTTTGATGGCGATGCTCGGCTCCTCGTTTTTCCTTTTTTTAGGTGCGTTTGTCCAGTTAAATATTATCCCTTTTGCGCTGCAATCGCTGCATCTTACCGACATTCAAGGAGGTTATCTTTTTTTGATTACCGCTCTTGGCATAGGTACGGGGTCTTTAGTTGCAGGAAAAATCTCTGGCCATACTGTTGAGCTTGGCTTGGTGCCGATAGCTGGTCTTATTATTGTGGTCTGCTGCTACTTTTTAGACCTCTTTTCTAACCATCTTTATATGGTAGTACCTTTGTTGATTACTTTGGGCTTTTTTGGAGGGATGTATCAAATTCCGTTGGATTCGTTTATTCAGGTCTCCAGCCCAAGCAAAAACCGCGGAGAGTTTGTCGCTGCAACGAATTTTTTGAGTTTTTTTGGTGTTTTGTGTGCATCGGCACTCGTCTTCCTTGTGACTGAGGTGCTGGGTTTCCACGCGGATAAGGGCTTTACAATCATTGGGTCGCTGACTCTTGGGGTGATTTCAATCATGGCGTTTCAGTATTTTGATTACCTAACGCGTTTTATCGGTACGATTTTATCCCGACTACACTTCCGTACGACGTTGATTGGAAATAAAAATATCCCCGACAGTCCTGCGATCTATGTTTGCTACCATCAGGCGTGGAATGAGACGCTGATTTTGTTGGGATCACAGCGCCGCAGAATGCGCTTTTTCATCGAAGATGAGAAAGATCATACGAAATGGTTGAAGCGCCTCTATTTAATGTTACGCGTGGTCTTTATTCCGGCCCCTGAGCCTTTACAAAATAATAAGGCCTGTCTAAATACGATTATGAGCACATTGCACAGTGGGATTTCAGTTTGCATTTTCGTAAATAATGTGGATGTTTTGCAGGAGATTGAGAAGCTGAAACATGCTTATTCTTTCCGCGAGGGTTTAGAGGGAACGAATTACCCGATGATTCCTGTAGTGATCGAAAAAGGCGAAAAGAACAAAAAGCCTCGTTTTTTTAAGAGGATTTTAAACCGCTTCCGTGTTCCTGCTGAAATCCATTTTGGCTCTCAAGACAATGTGAATCAACTCTGTTCAGGCCTAAACTAGGGGCTTATTAGAGCCCTTCAGACTTTAAGACCCAGTCTGGCAAGTCCTCAACGACAGGCTGCTGCAACACTTGCGTCTTTGGATCGGCATAGTAGTAATATACCTTGCCCCCTTTCACGATGACTTGAGCTAGATTCGGATAAGTGTAGCGATCCACATTGCCATCCCAAAAGTCGATCCTTATTCCCACAAGGTCAGAGGTCAATTCTCTTTTGCTTGTGTGATAATCGTTAGCCCAACACTGCAAATATTCGTCAAAAAAGGGTTCATTTTTTACCTTTGTAAAAAGGTACTTATACGCCTCTAAAACAATGGGCTCAAATTGCTCTTTAGTCATTGGTCTAGGCTTGACCATGTATTTCGATGCCCATACAACTAATCGATCATTGACAATCGAATGGACTCCTGCTGGGTGAAGAAGAATCCAACCATTACGGTTAGCAATTTCTTTTGAATATGTTGTGAAACACTTTCTAGCTTTTTCATCAACGATTACTAAATTAAAGTCGAAAGGTTCCATGGTATTTACGGCAAAACTATACCCGAAGAAAAGGACGCCTAATAAAATATATAAAAACCTCACATTGCTCCTTAGTATTTTTGCGTTTCTAAATTTTCTTTATAGGCTTTCAGAACTTCTTCATAAGGCTCGAATCCCTTACATTCATATTTATCAGTCATTTGGTTATATTCACTGTATCGGACCATACCGTCTTGCAAAGATACCAATTGATCAGAGCTTTCAAAAAGGGACTTACGGGAAGCATCTTTAAAGCCAATGAGAATATGGATGCTCTCAGCTCCAAAAGGAAAGTGATGCAGATAGGGGCGAATTTTCTTGTTCTCATTAAAGCGTTGAGCTAAATCTTCTACAAGAGTCACAAGAATTTTCTGCGCTTCAGTTTTATCCACAAGTCTGTAGCAATCGAAATAAAGAGAAATAAGATTAACTTCTCCTCTTTCTCCTCCTCCTATCCCAAAAGGATAAACCTTTAGAGTTTTCTTTTTCTCTTTTATGAAAGCATTAACTATTTTGTTGGATTCCCTTGAATAATTAAAATCTGCAAAAAGAGAGAAGCTTGTAAATATTGAAAGAAGAAATCCTAATATTTTTGCCATTATTTTATTTCCTTTCTAAAGTAAGGGGTTGGCCACCAGCCATTACAAGGTCATGCTGAACATCAAAATAACCTCCAGAAATTACATTAACACACTTTCCTACAATGGCAGAAGGATCGCCGCCAAGATTAGCTAATTGGAAAGAGTGGTCAGATTCTTCACAGATTAAAGTTGAAAAAGCGGCAAAGATTAGAAATAAAAATAATTTTAGCATGATCCATGTCCAAAAAAAGAATAGACACTACACGCTTTTTTAAAATATTACCAACTAATAAATTAAAATTTATTTTTGAAGTTTTTTAGTTATTTTAAATTCAGCGACTTAAGAAGATTTTTGCAAGAAAAAGCTTCTTAGCTTATGGAAAAGAGAAAATTTTTAAAAAAAAATTGACAAAGAAACCTCCTTCCTGCTTTTTGGAGCAAAAAGGAGGTTTGGCTTTTTTAGAAACTATAGACGATATCGAATGCCATTTTCGTGTACTTGCGAGGCCCTCCAAAGGATTTAGAAATCTCTGAAGAATGCTCAGCATAGGCATCTAGCTGGATACAGTCTGTTAAAGCATACAATCCCTCTATTCTCCACCCTTTGTAATTCGTATTACCGACTAGGTTGCGCGTAAAGTGCGGTTTAGCGCCTCTTCCAATACCAGAAACATCCCCATCGGGAATGGCTTTTGCTTCAACATACTGATAGCGAAAATCAAGCATCCAGTCGCCTTGTTTATTCACTTTTCCAAATTGCAAACCAACATACCAACCTTTATTCGCAGAATGGTATTTCGATCCTTCTACTGCAACAGAACGATTCACCACTCTAAAGGGATCATTTTTTACCGCTCCAGATCTTCGTCGAGCAACCGTAGGGTCAGAACGGTAGGTGTCATGGTTTACAAGAAAAGCTCCATAAACAGTAGTGGGTTTGTTCCAAGTTAACGCTGGATCAATACTATAGATCACTAAAAATTGCGATATAGCGAATCTAAAGCCTTTTGGATCTCTAATTCCACAACGGTTTCTTCCTGTTTGCTTCCACCTGATAAAGCTATATTTAGCATCAAAAGTTGTGTCGTAAATATTGTACAACCCGGTTTCAGCAATCCAAGCATAGTGATTTCTTCTAATGTCAACAGCAAAACCTGCAGCATTAAGGTACCAATCGATTGAATCTAACTTACTTGAAAGCTTGAAAATAATACCATCCAAACGACTTACAAATTGCACCTTGGAATCAAAAATATGGTAGAGGTTACCACGACGCCCAAATTCCACATCAACTTTATAGCAGGGGTTAGAAACTAGATTATAGCCAATATAAGCTTGTCTTAAGCATATATTATCACAGTCACCGCCGCCAAAAAAACCACCTGTATTATAATCATCCTCATCACAATCCTTGTAACCAAAGTCTTTGATACCCATGTCATTTTCAAACTGCACCTGGCTCACTGCCCAAGTTCTGTTGCACCTGTAGTTAAACCTTAAGTTGAATTCTGTGTTGGCATCTCTTCTATGATCATGACGCTTAAAAACTCCCAGAACTGGCTTACCATCAGGATCTTTAATTTCTACTCCGTTTGCATCTTTTAATTCTTTAGCAATACGCTCATTGATCTCAGTCGTACGAAAGTTAGCTCTTACGTCACCAGAGACAATAACGCCCCCTCTCTCATCTTTTTCTTGTTCTTTTTGTTTTTCTTCTCTTTTGAGAGCGAGAAATTCACGAAGAGCTATCCAGTCACGCTCATCTATTGCACTTTCGTCTTCGTTGTTATCAGCGCTGCGATTGTGGTGCTCATGGTGGTGTTCATGATGCTCGGTTGGAATGATTTCATGATGCTCGTGATGTTCGTTGCTATGCTCTGCGGCTAAGATATTTACTCCCAAAGCGGCTGCTCCAAACAGAAGATGCCGAAGAAACTTCATACTTGTTCTCCATTGTTTCCCTGCTAGATATTGAGGCAACTGACTGCCTTTATCAATGCTAGGATTAATTAAATTGAAAAATTTTGTTAGCTTTTATGATTTAACGCCTTAATTATTTAATGGTTTTAAAGTATAAAGTCAAGCGAATCGAGGCTCTTAAAGCTTAAGCTCTGACAAGGATTAAAAGAAGATTTTTAACTAGATACATACTCAGAAGGCTTATTGTAGACACCCCAAGTGCGATCTTTTCGACTGCCATCTAGCCAATCTTGCCATGAAGACATGGGAGCTCCCCGAGTCCCTGTATAATCGACACGCCACAGCTCAAATTTACCGCTAGCAGGGCTGACAGCAAACCCAAAAAGCTCTTTTGACCAGTTTGTGTCAGCAAAAATGACGGGCTTTACCAAGGCATAACCTAATTCTTGAGCCGCCTTCGCTACTTCCAAATGGTAATCGCAAGGAAAAGATGTAGAATCGAAAAAAAGGATCAACACAGCTTTTGCAATATCCTGCAACTGCTGGGCTGTTAAAATAGCTTCGCCTTTAATTGTAGAAATCACCTCTTCAATGATAGCATCGAGTTGAAAAAAATCGCTCTCTACAATGCCAGTTAATTGATGCAAGATTTTTTCTAGCCGATTCTTTAGCTCATAGGAGGAAAAAAGGGGCAACCAAGAAAAGAGGTGGCTGGCGATTGTAGCGGATTGTAGGACCGTTTCGCCGCCCAAACTAAGCCCTCCATCACTTTCCATTTTTTCTTTTATCCAAAGGCAAAATTCTCGTGGATTCTTTTTACCCTCTAAAATAGAAAAGATATATTTGAACCGAGGGCGGAATCTGTGCGGTAAAAGAAGTGCTAGCTTATTAATTAGCTCTTCCTGCATTTGCTCGCTTAAAAACATGTACTCAAGGAATCTCTCCATGGGACGAAGCATGTTGTCTCTTGTCCAAGTATAGGTAAAAGCATCGGAAGCAACCGCTTCTTTAATAAATCCAGGTTTCAAGTTATAAGCATGCGTCGGGGAGTGGCTCAAAAGGGATTTGCTAGGATGTGCAATGTAATCATCTAGTACTTTTGCTGGCATCTGTTTGAAAGTATCGATGAAAAAAACCAGTAATTCCATCTCATTTTCCACCCAGCGGGATACCTGCGTCGGCTTGCCATCTAAGCGGAAATAACAGCTCAGCAAGTTATCTATAGATCCTCCAGAAGTATAGGACCAAGGCTTTTTTTCAATTTGCTTCCAGTTCTCTAAAGGATTTTTTACAAGAGCTGATTGGTGCATAGCTCCCATACGCTGGAAAGCACTCACCAAAAACTCATCGGTTTTTATCTGCGTAATGACGCGCGTGATAATTTCCGAAACATCCTCTTGCAAGCCCTCAAAATGAGGCATCGCAAGAATTTCAACCTCTGTTGCTGTGAAAAAACTTGTTAAAGCTTCAATGTAGTCTTGTGGGGTGTAGATCAACGTCCATTGCGAAGTATTTGTCCTCCCATGCTTATAAAGGAGGCGGAAACCTGCAGGGCTATCATCATAAAACCCTGTTTTTACTTCATGCATATCCGCATCATAGACTTCTTGAAAGTACTTAGGAAAAAGTTCCAAATAGGTATCAACCAGATCATTTAAAAGATTGGCAAAGCGGCCCGCTTTATAGTGTTCGCGATTCCTCATTTCTTCAAAAGTGCGAAATTCATTGCGTTTAGACTCGTACTCTATTTTAATCCAATTAAGTTCCTTCTCGGAGGAGGCGTTGCGTACACGCGCTTCAATGTACTTTAGCTGGCTATAGAGGAGTTCATATTCCTCCTGGTATTCATGCACTTTCTGATTGGACTGTTCCAACTTGTGACTTATCATTTCATAAAGAGCATTGCCAATCCCTCCTCCTTCTTCGGGTTTAAAACCAAGACTTGAATAGAGGTTCCACGTGGTGAAATTGGGTTTTGTCTCAGCAAAAGAGGCGAGGGTAAACTCCCACGTTTTTAGAAGGGCATTTTCTGTAAGATTCTTAAAGGCACTTTTTGCTATTTCCAATTGTGAGTAAAAGGTGAAGCAAGCTTCGCTTTTGCTTCTCGTAGCGCCTAAGTGCGGTTGCATGATAAGTGAGCTATGCATCATACCTCTTGGACTCTTCTCGAAATTCTCTAAATCCATTTCTGTAATTCCAAGATGTCCAAGTAAAATTTCGCGCAGGATTTGCTCAGCATTGATATAGAGAAGATAACCTCTTTGAGCGTAGGCATGCAGAACTTTAAACACAAGCTGTTGTGCCTTTTGGATGCGCTGGGTTAACGAAAGCTCTTCGGGAATTAGCTTAATACTTTCCAAGGCATTCAATAAGCCTGGAGACAAAGCGAGCGATGCCAATTCTTCTTCATTATCCGCAAAAACCGCAACATTGCGGCGCAGGTCTCCCGCACCCCAACTAGCACTTATCGGCACTGCGTATTCATTGCCTCCGAATGTTCTTTTTAAACGCCCTGAACTGAGAAGCTCTCCAAGATCCTTAAAAAATTGCTCCGGCTGTTCATCATGAACAACAATTGCAGGCGCAGTCGCAAAGCAAGAACCGACATTTTGCCTTAAATAGCAAAACCATGCCGCAAGGCACGCTTTCCTTGCATGCGCATCTGTAATGGTGAAATTCCCGGGCAGCTGTAGCGTATCTCTGATGATCTGTTCAATGATTTTGTGAGAATAAGGCCGGGAAATTGTTTGAATAACAGAGACCAGCTGTTTATTTTCTGCCATTAACCTAAGAGCTTTGAGAATATGCTCTTGCTTTGGAGCATCGTCTTGACGATCAGGCCCTAAAAAATAAAGGTGCTCTGTTAAACACTTAATCAATTTGGGAATCTGGCTTAAGTTAACTTTGCCTTCATCGGAAATCAAAAGGTTAGCTAATCTTCTCGCATTAAGAACATTTCTTGCATTAGAACTATCTTGAAACCGCGATCGTTCTAAACGCTTCGAAAGATCATCGTACTCTTCCATGCAGATGCTTTTAAAATCGCCTCTGTCTTTTTGAAAAAGTTTTTTCTGCCTTTTAGCCTGAAGCGTATAAATTCTCGAATAAAACGAAGCCTTGTCAGCTGCAAATTGAGGATCTTCAAGAATTTCTTTATAATACTTCATCCAATAGGCCGTTTTTATCTGCTTAAACTTAGCTATCTCTCAAAATTTCTTAGTCGAAAACCTAAAAATTTCTCGCTCTTATCTATACATTCTAAATTTAAAGGGGTTAAGTTTTTTCAACTCATCCTTACAAAAATTAGTAAATTGTGTAAAATTCTCCTATTATCTTATTTTTTCTCTTAACTTTCAAAAACAAATGGGCCACCATGCAAGTTAAACTTAAAGACAACTCATCGATAGACCTTCCAGAGGGGAGTACAGCTAAAGACCTCGCCGAAAGGCTCAATTTGAAAGGACCACATCAAGCTCTTGCGGCTACAGTTAATGGGATAACGAAAGATTTATCCACAACTTTAATCGATGGTGACTCTGTCGTCTTGTTAAATTTTGATGATGCTGAAGGAAAATCTGTTTATTGGCATACCTCAGCACACGTTCTCGCTCAAGCTATCCTAAGGCTATGGCCTGAAGCTAAACCGACAATCGGGCCACCCATTGAAAATGGATTTTACTATGATTTCGCTAATCTCACTATTTCTGATAGCGATTTCGATAAAATCGAAAAGGAAATGCAAGCTATCGTCCAGGAAAATTACATTTCCCAAAGAGAGCAGTTTAGTTCAAAAGCAGAAGCTTTAGAGGCCTTTAAGGATAATAAGTACAAATGCGAACTGATCGAAGGCTTTGATGTCAATGAACCGTTAACAGGTTATCGACAAGGCGAATTTTTTGATTTGTGCCGAGGCCCCCATTTGCACAACCTGGGTAAAATTAAAGCGCTAAAGGTTCTTAAAACATCGGGAGCTTATTGGCGTGGAGATGCAAATAATGAAATGCTCACACGCGTTTACGCTGTCACCTACCCCGACCGCAAGCTGCTGAAAGATTACCTCACTTTCCTTGAGGAAGCAAAAAAACGCGATCATAAAGTCCTTGGACCTCACCTCGACCTCTTTTCCCTTAAAGAAGAAGCTCCTGGAATGCCCTTCATTCATCCTAAAGGGTTACTCGTCTGGAACACATTACTGGATTTCCTGCGAAGTGCACTTCAAAAGGATGGTTACATTGAGATTAAAACCCCTACTATGATGAGTAAAGAGCTTTGGGAACTTTCGGGCCACTGGAAGAATTACCGCCAAAATATGTTTACTTCTGAGATCGAAAATCGCGAGTTTGCTATTAAGCCAATGAATTGTCCTGGCTGCATGCTTTTTTACAAAAGCCATAACCATAGCTACCGTGAATTGCCTTTAAGGGTTGCCGAAATCGGGAATGTGCACCGGTTTGAACCTTCAGGCTCTCTCTCCGGTTTATTTAGAGTACGCAGCTTCCACCAAGATGATGCGCACATTTTTATGAAACCTGAAGATATCGAAAGTGAAATCATCAAAGTATTGCAGTTTGCGGATAAAATTTATTCAGCCTTTGGTTTGAGTTACCACCTAGAACTTTCCACCAAACCAGAAGCCAACACGATTGGATCGGATGAGGACTGGCGCATTGCTACCGCAGGCTTAAAAGGAGCTTTAGACAAAACGGGGAAGGCTTATCGCATTAATGAGGGCGATGGGGCATTCTATGGCCCAAAGATTGACTTTCATATCAAAGACGCTTTGAACAGAACCTGGCAATGCGGCACGATTCAGCTCGATATGGCCTTACCCGAAAAGTTTGAACTGGAGTACACAGATCGCGATGGCAGCCGGAAAAGACCTATTATGATCCATAGGGCAATCTTTGGCTCCATTGAACGCTTCTTTGGCATTCTTATCGAGCACTTTGCTGGAAAATTCCCTCTTTGGTTGAGCCCTAATCAAGTGCGGATTTTGACAGTAGCCGATCGACATGAAGAGTATGCTTACGAAGTTGCCCAAAAAATTCGAGAAGCAGGACTCCACGTAGAAGTCGATGCGGCCCAAGAATCTATCTCTAAAAAAGTCAGAAATGCTCAGCTTAGCCAATCTAACTACATTCTAACCGTTGGGGACCAAGAAGTGGCCAACAAGACTGTAAGCCTAAGAACAAGAGACAATAAGGTACATGGCGAAGTGCAAGTACCCAATTTTCTTGAATCTCTTCTTACGGAAAAAATAGGGCGTCATTTAAATTCCTCTTTTAGCGACAAAAAGGATTAACTATGCACACCATTGCGATCAGCAGCTTTAAGGGAGGTACAGCAAAGACCTCCACAGCGCTACACTTAGGTGCCGCTTTATGTAAATTCAACAAAAAAAAGGTTTTGCTTGTGGACTTTGATGCCCAAGCTAACCTTACAACGGGATTAGGGTTTGATCCCGACGAAAATGACAGCATTGCACCAGTGTTGCAAAATACAAAGGACATTCACGAGGTAATCAAAAAAACGGCAATTCCTCATCTTGATCTTATTCCCGCTGATACTTGGCTAGAGAGGGTTGAAGTGACTGGAGCTTTAGCCTCAGACCGCTATTCTCACGAAAGATTAAGCCACTTGTTAAAGCCATTAAACTATGACATCGTGATCATCGACACTCCCCCATCCCTCTGCTGGCTAACCGAATCAGCTTTAATCGCATCTCAACACACCCTCGTCTGCGCCACACCTGAATTTTATAGTGTAAAGGGCTTAGAGAGGCTTTCTCAATTTGTCACAAGCATTGGACAGCGTCACTCCCTTGAAGTTCTAGGGGTTTTGCTTTCTTTTTGGAATCAAAGAGGGAAGAGCAACGAGGCTTTCCTTGATGTGATTGAAAAGACATTTCCAAAGAAGCTATTGAACGTTAAGGTGCGTCGAGATATTGCTGTTTCAGAAGCTTCTATCATCGGTAAACCGCTCTTTGAAACGAGCCCAAAAAGCCGAGCGGCCGATGATTACAAATTGCTTTCAAAAGAGATTCTAAAAAGATTGTAAAGCTGCTTTACATTCATGTATCTTTGCAACATAAACTATTTTTCTGTAGGGGTTTGTTATGGCCGATGTGAATGCACTTCTTACTCAAAGACTGAATAAGAAAGAAAACTCTTCTAAAATGGCCGCTATGGCAGAGAGATCAGCAAATGGAAACCTAACAAGTTTTTCAGGGGTATTTAATGTTGCTGAACTCTCCTCTCTCGAGCAGGAAAACCTTAGACAGCTTCTTAGTGATTACAGCATCGATAAGGCCAATGAATTAGATAAAGACCTAAACTCTCTCATCTTTATCACATCAGAAGTGAAGGCGATCAATAATCAAGCCGCTTTATTACACGGTGAAAGAATAAAGAAAGCTCAAACTCTTTTTAAAAAATACCGTGATGGGGCATTTACAGCATGGCTCATGACCACTTATGGAAATCGGCAAACCCCTTATAACTTGCTACAATATTATGAGTTTTACATAGCTCTTCCTAAGCTTCTGCAAACCAAAATTGAAGAGATGCCAAGGCAAGCGATCTACACCTTAGCCAGCCGCGAAGGGCCGTTGGAGCAAAAAATTCAGCTTATTAAAAATTCTTTTGGCCAATCGAAAACGGAGCTCTTACAGAGCATAAGAGAACTTTTTCCCTTAAGAGCAATGGATAAGCGCGCCGCCAACCCCGGTGATCAGGCTATCAACGCCTTGACCAAACTGTGTGCCTTTATCACTAAAAACAGAAAGAAATTGACAAAAATCCAAAAACAGACTCTTCTTAATCTTACGGAGAAACTCCAAAAAATCCTTTAACGCTTAAGGAGCATGTATGTTTGGAACAGGAGAGTTAGTTCTTATTCTAGGAGCAGTCCTTCTATTGTTTGGGGGAAAAAGGCTCCCAGAATTTGCTAGAAACCTCGGGATAGGGATTCGTGAATTCAAAAAAGCCTGTAATGGTGAAGAAGGGGAATCTAAATTGCAACCCATCCCGATCGAAGACGAGCAAGTAGCCAAAAAAGACGAGGAATAATTGTCTGATCGTGAGGGGAATGATACGGCTTTAAAACCTTTTTGGAGCCATATTGAAGACTTAAGAATCCTAATTATACGTTGTTTTTTTGTCATCTTAACCGGCGCAGTACTGAGTTTCTTTTTTTCTGACCACCTTATTCTTCTTCTTAAACAGGCCATCCCTCAGGCTCTAAATGGAAATGTTGTTAAACAAGTACTGGAGATTGAAAAGCATTTTAATCCCTCCAACTCTTTTGTGACGATAGACCTCCCGTTCCCTACTGAAATTCGCTTTGCCTCTAAGGGTGCCACTCCTCTTGGTTCTAATCGCTATACTCTAGCCCCCAAAGCTTACCTAGAGGTAGCTCGCCCAAAAGAACCTGCTACTTTATTTTTGCTAAGTCCAACCGAGGGCTTTACAACGATTCTTAAGCTTTCCTTTTGGATGGGCGCTCTTTGTACAGTTCCTTTCTGGATTTATCTGATTTTAAAATTTATTGAACCCGGGCTCATTGCCCAGGAAAAAGCGCAGCTTGTCCCTACAGCATTCCTCTCCTTGGCATTAGCTTTGCTCGGGTTAGCGATAGCCTATTGCGTGACACTGCCCCTTTCTAACCACTATCTTTTTTCCTTCAACCAAGGGATTGGAGAAAACCATTGGGGTTTATCTTACTATATTGACTACGTGCTCACTTTTCTATTTGGTCATGGTGTAGCCTTTGCTTCTGCTAGCTTGCTTTTCCTAGCCGTTTATTACCAATGGATTTCAGCAGCTCGGCTCGCAGCCCATAGAAGGCATGTTATCATTGCTATTTTAGTACTAAGCGCTTTATTAACGCCTCCGGATGTGCTCAGCCAAATCATGCTAGCCTTGCCATTGATGCTGGTGTTTGAAATAGTTCTACTTTATGCGAAGATATCAGAGAGAAAGAAAGCTAGCATAAGGCCCTAAAGTGGCCTTATGCTAGCTTTAGAGAGAATTAGATTTCGACAAGATCTTCAATTTCTTCAGTTTTTGAAGGCTTAACAGGAGCAGCCGTTTTCCCCTTGATTTGTTCGATAATTTGAGCCTCGATTTCATCCAAAAGCTTAGCATTGTTTTTAAGCTCTTCGCGGACAGCTTCTCTTCCTTGTCCCAATCGTTGCCCTTTATAGCTAAACCAGGTTCCTTTTTTATCGACAATATTCATCTCCGTTCCGAGATCAATAGCGGTTCCTGTTCTAGAGATCCCTTCATTAAACATGATATCGAACTCGGCAATTTGGAACGGCGGAGCCATTTTGTTCTTTACCACCTTGACTTTCACACGATTGCCAACCTCTGTGCCTTCATTATTCTTAATTCCTGCCGTGCGGCGGATATCTAGGCGGATTGAGGAGTAAAATTTAAGGGCTCGCCCGCCTGTTGTTGTCTCAGGATTTCCGTACATCACGCCAATTTTTTCACGAATTTGGTTAATAAAAATCGCACAGGTGTTGCTCTTAGAAAGCGCCGCAGTCAGCTTGCGCAATGCTTGTGACATTAAACGCGCTTGAAGGCCCACAAAACTATCGCCGATGTCACCTTCTAATTCCGATTTTGGCACCAAGGCGGCCACAGAGTCGATAACAATAACATCTACAGCATTAGAACGAGCTAAAGTCTCTGCAATGTTTAGTGCTTCTTCTCCAGAATCGGGCTGAGAGATAAGCAAGTCATCGATTTTTACACCGATTTTTGTAGCGTAAGCTGGGTCTAGAGCATGTTCAGCATCAATATAGGCTGCAAGGCCCCCATTTTTTTGGGCATTCGCAACGATATGGATGGCAAGAGTCGATTTTCCGGATGATTCTGGACCGAAAATTTCCACGACTCGACCTCTTGGGACACCACCAATTCCGAGGGCTGCGTCCAATGTTAAGGAACCAGTTCGAATTGTTGAAATTTCGCGCTCCGAAGAGTGCTTTCCGAAAGACATAATTGCACCTTCACCAAACTGTTTGCGAATATGCGCGACAGCTAGATCTAAAGCTTTTTTTCTCTCTGCATCGTGAGTTTGAGCCATAAAAACCTCCGTAATGTTACAAATAGGATATCAGATTGACACCCAGCTTTCACCTAAATTCTGCACCAAAAAAGGTAAAATTTTTCCATGTAAAAAAGAGGGTGAATTAAGGAGACTGCGCAGCCATTTGCTCTACGAATCGCCTTAAATGAAGGCTCTGCACTTTAAAAAGGAATCCCATTGAAAACCAACGGATTTGATAAAACTCTTCAGGAAAAAATAATCTTTATTCCACCCTCTTCTCTAGTTTCTTTTCTGACCAGGGGATCTACGATTGAATTCTATGTAAACTCATGATAAACCAATATTCCGGTAAATTTTTTTAATAAAAGGCTCTTTTATTGCCCGGTATTTTTCACCATTTTCTTCTGCCAGAAAGACCGCCTGTTTTTTTATTTCCTCGTATTCTAGGATAGCTTCTGGATGGCTCCTAAGATAATCCCTAAAGCCTATAAGGCCTTTCCAATCTTGGCTCTCCGGAAAGGTTAGATGAATGTGGTATCTTCGCCATTCGCGTTCACAATCAGGAAGAAAAGTAACAAAATAGAGTCGATCAGGGGTACTAAAATCTGGTTTAAAAGTGTAGCCAAGCAGTTGAAGAGGCCTTATCAGAGACTTCATCTCTCGTTGATCAATCGCTATAGCGATATCGATAATGCCCTTTCCACCTAAAAGGGGAACTGCTGTGCTCCCGACATGTTCAATAAGCAGAGGCCGATTAACAGATCTTTCTATGCGTTGGCACTCTTTTTGAAAAAGATCTGGGAATGTTGAGCTGTAAGGTTGAAAAAGATATTTTTGATTCATTTTATTTAAAGGGGGAAAGCAATGTAAGCTACTTTCCCAAAGAATTTATCGCATTTGGCTAAAAAAACGATCCAGCCCCAGCTCTCTGGTTAAATCTGTCCTTCAGCGATCTTATTGGCTTGATTGTGGCCGCATCGACTCTTAAACAAAAACGCCTAGCCTTTTTGCATACTGCCATTTCTCATCAGATTGCCCAAATTCTAAATTGAATTTCCCGGGATTTTCGTAGAGTGAACTAGGACAAGCCTTTAAGGTTTTTGGCATTTCTATGCGCGCAAGAGTTAGATGGGGCCGAAAGCTCTCTTGAATGGCATTGTGAATTTTCAGATCATAGCTTTTTAAAATTTCTACAGCAATATGGTGGACGGCCATGAGTGGTGAACTTGGGTCCTCTTTATTTACCGATATTTCTACCCAAGTTGTGCCTTCATAAGGTCCAGCCCCTTCTTTATAAATAACTTCAGTAAATGCTGGAGAAAATGGAGCAAAGTTCTCTTCTTTTACCCTGCTACAAAATTCCAGCCAAACGCGGTTAGCTAAATCGGAAGACTCGCAATCAAACTGCACGATCGTGATATGGGGGGAAGATGTGCCTTCTCCATTGAGTAGATAGCTTGGGTGGTGAGCAGAATAAAGTTGCTGAGAAGCTTCGACATACTTAGCTCTCTGATCTACAGGAGGTGTAAGAACAATAGTGTAAGGCATGGATACTCCCAAGTTTATTTTTAATAAGGGAATCATGTTTTGCAAAAAATTTCAACAAGTTAGGGGAAGAATTATTTTTTATTTTAATGTTGAAAAACTTCAATAGAAGGCAATTCTTTATGAGAAAAAAGAATCTTGGAAGCTTTCGAAAAATCTTGGTTTGTCGTGAATGGGTTGGGTATTGCGATGACTTGCATTCCTGCGTCTGCTGCTGCATCTACACCTGCTTTTGTGTCTTCAAAGACAAGACAACATTTGGGTGAGACGTTTAAGCGCTTGGAAGCTTCGATGTAAATATAGGGCTTTGGCTTATTTATACCTTCTACGTCTACATAATTCTCTAAATCTTCAGTTCCCGAAATGATGAGATCAAAGGCTTCTTCTAATCCAATGTGGCGCAAATTAATAAGAATCTCTTCTCTTGGAGCTGAAGAAGCAAGAGCTAAGGATATTCCAAGTTTGTTTTTTTCTTTGGACAAACAACGGACAAAATCAACCATTGGCTGAATGGCTACTACTCCTTGTCCTTGCAGCAATCTGTATTTAGAATTTTTCCATTCGATAATTTGACAAGGTAACTTTACAGCTTTCGCTTTTTCAATCATTTTAAGAATATTTTCAGAACTATGTCCAATAAGAGGCTTATAATCTTCGATGGTAAAATCTATATTCTTGCTGGCTAAAACCTCTTGCCACGCCAAAAATTTTAAATACTCTGTATCTACCAAAACGCCATCGCAATCAAAAATCACAGCATGGATGCCTTGATAAAGATCTGCGTTCACGGAGAAAAAAGAAAGGCCAGCCGCAAGTATAAAGACAATTAAACAGAAGTTGCATCTAATAAAAAGGTCAGAAAAAAGCGTATTTACTGCTGTCAATACCCCAAAAACCATACATTTCCATCCGCATCAATAGTGAATTCCTCAAGCAACATCTTAGGATCTTCTTTGGCAGCGAAGGCTACCTTGTTGAAATTTAAAGGAATATGCGGATCGGCTTTTTTTACGGCAAGAGAATGCCTGTGCTTTGCCAATACTTTGGCAAGAAAAGGAAGGCCTATTGCTATAGTTTGCGCGATTCTTTCTTCCCTTGATACTCCTAGAAGGGGATTATTAGAAAGATTCACTAGAACAGCTGGCATATAGGTTGGTGTACGTTCAAGTTCTTCTCCCTCATTAGTCTCTAGCTGAGCAATGATTTGCGCTCTTTGGTCGGAATCTAATTTAAGTAGAGAGTTTTTTAGAAAAAGTCCCTCATCGCTATTAAATAAACGCAGCATGGCGCCTATCCGAGTCAACACTCGCTCTGCTCGATCGTTGGCATCGAGCCCCAACCAATTAGCCCGAATTGCTAGATAAGCATTATAGGCATCCATCTCAGTTTTTTCGAAATGAGTGAGAACATGGCAGGCCTGGCCCACTGCTTGCATGGCTCGATGTGTTAATTCTGTATACACTAATGAAGAGTGATTATTAACGTGACCTAAAGCTCCAGCAACATCACACTTATGCACAAACAAGTCAAAGTCCAAAGCAAAAGGTGATTTAGAGGAAAGAACGCTTTGTTTCAACTTGGAGAACATACTCGGTCCTCCTTCTAAGTGCGTCACATGACCATAATGGGCTAAATTGGCAGTCTGAATAAGTAGTTTTTTGGCGGGAGGTACCAATCTATTGAATGTCGGGCAAAGATGCGGATGGCGCTCGAGAATATGCATTACCTCTTCGTGAAAATCATCATGATCAGGAGCGCTTGCGCCATATAGTTTAAAAATTTCTCTCGCTTTCTCGCTCTTGCCTATATCTCCAAGGACAAGCGAAGCTTCCATGGCTTGAATTATTTCTAATTCAGATATTCCTTCATATTGCGCTTTTGTTAAATAGATCCCTTGACTATGTAGTTGATCGAAACTTTCTCGTGAAAGTCTCACATTTTTTGGTTGAGACTCTGTAAATTCTTGATATGCTTTCTCGCTGCCGTCTAGAACCAATTGTAAACACCGAAGTGTCATGATTGTTCTATCAAATTCAACGAATTTTTGGCCGAAGAGTTGCTCCGAATAGGGACTTTGAGCCGTTGCCTGCCCTTCTTCTGTTTTGCGTACTTCTACGTTTGCCAGCCAATGAATTTCTGGATACTGCAGAACACATTTTTTAACCCATTCCACGCCTTGCAGTTCAGATAAGGTGGCTGGTTGAAAGGTTTTATGAAAAGAAATTTCCTGCACACTGCCATAGGAAAATGCAGTTGCTAACTGTGCTCCAAACATGAGAATTAGCCCTATTATTTTTTTTTTCATATTGGGGAATATATAATTATAAACTACCAAAAATAGTAGCTAAGGACCCATTTGGTTGAAAGTAGTATTTGACATAATTCTAAAAAGAATCTGGGTGAGAGGATTTGAACCTCCGACCCCTTGCACCCCATGCAAGTGCGCTAGCCAAGCTGCGCTACACCCAGATAAGACTAAACAGCACCAATTCCTTCGAATTGTAATTCGGACTTTTTGAATTCTTTGATGGCCACACGAGCGCAATGTTCGATAATTTTTTCAAGAGGATCTGTTGCGCTGACTTCTACAGCAGACATGTCGACGGTAATGGTTGCAGTAAATTGAGCGCCGCCTTTCATCCCAGTGGCTTTAAAAATTGCATGCAATCCATCCTTTTTTTTAACAATTCTCATAAATCGAACGAGATTATTTTCTGCTAAATTATTCATGCAACCTTAAGGAAATTTATATGTTATGAAGCAATAAATCTAAGGCTTCTTTAGATTTATCGTCAATTTGATTTTTTCCGTAGATTTTATATTAAATAGGCGCAAAAATAAACTTTCATTTTGATTTTAAGGATAAAAAATGATCCCCTTTGAACTGGAACCCTCATGGCAAGCCGCTTTAAAAGAAGAACTCTCAAAACCCTATATTCTTCAACTAAAGGCTTTCGTAGAAAGCGAACGAGCAGCCTTGCCTAATGCAATCTACCCCCCAAAAGATCTCGTTTTCAATGCTTTTTGGAAAACTCCTTTTGATAAAGTGAAAGTCGTCATTGTGGGACAAGACCCCTACCACGGACCTGGGCAAGCGCATGGACTGAGTTTTAGCGTCCCTGAAAATGTCCCAGCGCCTCCTTCGCTTCAGAATATTTTTAAAGAAATCCAGGCTGATCTTCATAAACCGAGTTCGAGTAAAGGCTGCTTGCTTTCATGGGCAGAACAAGGCGTTTTGCTTCTTAATACGTTGCTGACAGTACGTAGAGGAGCCCCTCTCTCTCACCAAAAGAAAGGGTGGGAGCAGTTTACAGACGCGGTCCTTCGCCAACTTGCAGATTCAGAAAATCCTATCGTTTTCGTCCTTTGGGGCAGATCGGCCCAAGAAAAATACGCCAATGCTTTGAAATCTCACAAGAGTACGCCTCATCTTGTTTTGAAGGCTGCCCATCCCTCACCTTTTTCTGCCCATAATGGATTTTTTGGTTGTAAACACTTTTCAAAAATTAATGATTTCTTGATTCAGCATGAGAAAAAACCCATTCAATGGTAAGAAAAACTTGATTAAATTCGCCAAAAAAGCCACATTAAAGGTACGGAGCCTGCATTGTTCTACACTGCCTAGGAACGAGATTTCGAGAATTAAAATCGCTTAATACGCTTAATTTTTCCCGTTCTACCTGTCACTTTCTTTTGAAGCAAATTCTTATAGAAGGATAAGTATGGAAGAACTAAAAAAAGTTTATATGTATCGGTCAGAAGAGGAAGCTAAGCCTATTATCAATGACAGCGATTTGCAATTCCAAATGATTGATGGTCAGGTGGATATTCTTTTTAAAAGGATATACAATAGCTTTATGCATGAAGATAGTCTTTCTTTGAGCGAAGCTGCAGAGTCCAACAAAACCCTGCATGAATTGGAAGGGACATACACCTCTTTACGTGAAATTCATGATCAACTTGCTGAAGTGTACCAAGAGTTGCTACACGCTCAGAATAAAGAGTAATTCGCAGCTAGTTTGCAATTGCCTATGCATACATTGCAAATTATAAACATGTTTAATATAATTAAATTATAGATCTAAATATAAATAGTTTTAAACTCAGGATAAAACTATGTTAGTCGAGAATGATTTAAAAAGACTTTTCGATGAGCTAAAATTATTAAAGTCTACGCATCTTTCTGTTAATGGGTGCAATATCACAATCAAAATCCTCGAACATCCATCGAAAGTCTATCTAGGAACGACCGTATATTTTGGTGGCAATTACATACCAAAAAGTGTAAGAAATTGCATCAATCAAAAAGCTCCTTTCGATCATTCTTTTATAAAAACCTATCTTACTGTTGATGAGGGCCAGTTTCAGATTGCTCTTAATTACACAGGGGACTCGCCCCCTTTAACAAGCTTAAAGTTTCGTCAGCTGATTGAAGAATTTTCCTTTCTTGCACAAGAATGGCAACAAGTTCTCGATGAGCACGATAAAAACGATTTAGTTTACGTAAGAGCAAAAAAATAGGCTATTTTTTTGCTTCAACCATTTCAATTAAGTAATTTCCTAAAGATCTAAGCTCCTCAGTATCAATTTCTAACTCTTTTAAACAAATAAAGTAGTTAGATATTTCCCCGTGGAACAATTCTCTAGTTTTTTCATGTCCCAAAAAGTGAATCACATTCATCTGCCGCTTTTCTAGAGAATCCTCATCATAATCATCGATATCGTCTGCAATTTGGAAGGCCATTCCATAGTGGTAAGCGGCTTTTTTCACCAAAGTTAGCTTGGAAAGGTTTCCACCTCCAAATAACCAGCCTAAAACAAGAGCAATTTCAAAAAGGGAAACAGTTTTTTTTTGGGTGGTTTCATAAAGAATTTCGTGCGTCTTTTGCGGAGGGAACAAATCTAAAAATTGTCCTCCAGTAGCGCCATAAATACCTGTATTAAATGTGGCATTTTCTAAAGCTAAAAGACCTATTTTTTCAGCTAAAGGGTGTGAATGATGCTGCATGTGACGTGTGTTTCGAGCCAAAGACTCGTATCCAGCTGCAATAAGAGCATAGCTTGTCAATAAAGCAGAGGCTTCACCAAATTTTTTATGAACCGTTTCTTTATTGCGCCTCTTTTCTTCATTGTCCATACAAGGCAAGTCATCAGCAATTAAAGAGGCTGTATGGAAAAACTCTACAGCTAAAGCAGCCTCAACCACCGAATGCTTTGCAGAAAGGGCATTGGCAACCATCATCACAATCGCAGGGCGAAAACGCTTTCCACCACTTGTCAAGACATATTCACAAGCTTCGTAAAGGGATGTTTTTGAACCAAAGCGAGGAAGAGATTGAATAATTTCAGCTTCAATTAGTTTTTGGTAAGGTTCTAGGATTTTTTTAAGTTCTTTAGTCATTCAGTATTTTCTCTTGAACATTTAAGGGGTGGAAAGGCTTGATCACAGAAAAAGTGGGGGCAAAACCAGAAAAACTCATGCAGGGATGGCAAAAAACATTTTTTCCCGTTACCGTCCCAGGCAATAAAACAGCATTACATCCTATTTGCGTATGGTCTCCCAAAATCGCACCCAATTTTTTTAAGCCAGTTGGGATTTTCTTGCCCTCAAATTTTAACGTAATTTCCTTTTTATCGAATCTTAAATTGGCACATTTTGCTCCAGCTCCAAGGTTGACATGATTGCCAAGGATTGAATCTCCAATGTAATTGAAATGCGGTGCTTTGGCATGATCGAGAAGCACTGCATTTTTAAGTTCCGATCCAATTACACAATAATTGCCAGTAATGACATTTCCACGAATATAAGCTCCATGTCGTATCTGACAGTTTTCACCGATGATACAAGGACCTTGAATAAAAGCCCCCTGTTCAACGATCGTCCCTTTTCCAATGGTTATGGCTTCTGGGTTGATTAAATGAACGCCTGCCTCGATTATGGGTTGAATGCTTCCCAAGGGATAATTTCTTAGATAATCTTTGATCTTCGAGAAAATTTCCCAAGGATATTGACATTCGTTAAACAGATCAACATGGCGATAGCAAGAGAGATCAAATAAAGATTGTTTTGAAAGGCAATTGAGTGACATACAAACTTTCCACATCCATTGTTGAAGAAGATAACATTAATAAAACATTTTGTCTTCTTCTTCTTGCACTGTGGAAATGTTTATAGCTAGAGGAGTTATAGACGGTTCATAACTTGTCAGTTTTTTGTTAATAACCATGGATCTATGCACAATTAAAAGTTCTCCATCAGCCTATCAACAGCTTTATGTAACAGTTGTGAACGAAATTCATGCACAAAATAGAAGGTTTATGAACGGAGAAAATAGCCATTTAATTAAGGGGTGCTTGAACGCAGAACAGCATTGAGTGATAGATTAGAGTTCTCTATCCCTCTTGGTAGTGCTTATTTTATAGTTGTAGGCTTTATCACCCATAATGGAATGCTGGGATGCGTCCAAGGAGGAGATAAGCTAAATAGACCTCTTGCATAACTTCATTTGCTTGCTAAAATTACCTTTTTTGGCGCTTTTATCGTTAAATTTTTCAACCATATGTACTTCATATGCCCTCAAAATTTTCCGATAAATTCTCTCAAAAATGATCAATTTTTTAAAGCAAAGCAAGTTATGCACGAAGTCTACTGAAGGCTAAAGAAAAGGTGTGCTTCAGCAAAAGGATGATGCGCCAATTCAAGAGGCGCACAAAAAATTGCAAGGTGGCTCAATAATTGGAAAAAACTAGCAGCGTGAATCTTCTGAGGCCCAGTAAAAGTCTTGGGCACTTAAAGTTTTTTTCCAAAAACGAGGGGCATTAAGGCTCGCTTGGCCTAACTTGTAACCAAGCCATTTAATGCCTGATTGAAAAATGGCATAGGGTATGAGGTGAGGTTTTTCTCGCGCTAAGCGTGCTAAAAGAGCGCGTACGTACATTCTGCCTCTCACGGTGTCTTTTCCACCCTTCATGATTAGTTCTTGATAGGCTTTTCTAGCTAGCCCAGTATCAAAGCTACGAAGAAACTCTTCTTTTAGGTTATAACGGTGAGAATGTTTGGCGATGGCTTCTGCGATATAAGCGATGGAGTGTCCTGCATTTAGAAGTTTAGCAGCAGCAACAGTGTCCTCACCTATCAGGACAGAGGAAAAGCCTCCCACAGCCTCTAATGCTTTATTGCTATAAGCTGAGAAAGAATTAGAGCAAAAGTAGGTGTAGCTCCCATATTTTTCGATATCCTTTAACGAACGAATATGGCTTTGGCTTGGATAGTTGAATTCACGGGCAAAGCTTTCAAAAAAATCAGCTCCATCATGAGCAATTTGCTTTCCATAGGCTAGAGCAGCTTGATTTGTCACGATAGGCTTAATAAGATGCTCTAAACTTTCCCCATCGAGTAAGTAGGCATCGGGTGTTGCCATGACGACAATATCTGTTTTAAGGTACTTTCTTGCTTTCTCTCGTGTTGAGCCATGGTTAAATTTCAACCGTGGAAGAACAAGTGTTTCAGCTCCCATTTCTTGAGCTAATTCAATCGTTCCATCATTAGAGGAGGAATTAACAACGACAATACGCGAGGTAGAGCGAGAATTAAGGTAGGGAGGCAAACATTTTTGTAAATGGTGACGCGCATTATGCGTAATGATTGCGACGCCGACGCTTACTGACATGTTGTACAAGCCATCTGGTAAATATTTTTGTAATACGTGGCTAGCTCGTCCCAGGCTTGCTCTTCGCTCCAAGCAAGTTTAGCAGAGTCTAAAAGATCTGTGTTGAGCCTAACCTTAGGCTCATCAAATTCTTTTTGAACGCCTAACTCATATTCACAATTCAAAGAAAGCCTCTTTCTCAATTCACTTGCGAAACGTGCTGTAAAAGCACCTTGGGATTCAGGATAGCCACTTGGGTTCAATTTAACAAAACCTGGTTTATTGTCAATCTGTGAAGCAAAATCAGAATAGGCTTTAGCAAGCAATGAGACGTGAATGTTGTCTCTCACGTAAGCTGGCATTGAAACTAGGACAGGTTTTTTGGCAATCCAATTTTTTGCTAAAAATGAAGTAAAACGGAACTCTTCATAGGGACCAAAGGGGTTAGGAATAACAAACTTTGCCAACTTCATCTGGAAAATAGCGCAGTAAAAACGGAAGACTTCTGATGTCAAACCTTTGGAAAGGCCATAAGGAGAGACGGCTCTTAGCCCATCAGATCCAGCACCTTCATTTTGCTCAAACACACTTCCTGTGAGAAGAACACGTTGGCAACCTTGCTGTAAAAAAGTTTGAAGAATTGCTTTTAGGTCACCCACATTGTTTGCTAAAGCAGAAATAGGATTAAAATCGGGACTTTTGTAATTTGTGACATCTGCTGCATGGTGGCAAAAAAGATCCCATTTTTTGCTTTTGATCAGTTTCAGAAAAGCCTCACTGCCAAAAGGACAATCATAAACTGTTTCACAGTAGGGCGCGTTGAGTTGAATTCTCTCCAATCGTAAGTCTTGATAAGAGGAAAAAGAACTTTTAAAAATGGCTGTCACAGAATGGCCAGCCCTGATTAATTCCTGAACGAACCATGTTCCAGAAAAAGAGCTAGCACCGGTAAAGAGAATGTTCATTAAAAGTCCTTATAAATCCGCTTTTTAATAAATTTTTTGTTTTTATAAGCAGACAAAATAGCATGTCTGCCATTTACGTCGCAAAAGAATCCATCGACCCAACTTTTGGGTAAATAAAGATTTAATCGTCCTTAACCTTTTATTCAAATGCGGCTTGATTAATTAACTTTATCATTTTGATCGCTTCTTACATAGATTTCAGAGACAAGTTGGGATTAAGGTAGTAGGAATTGCTCAAGGTTTTTTTCTTTGCTCTTGCAATCTTGATCTTTACACCATAAAATCACTGAACTTAATCCTTTTAAAATGCGAGAATGCAATGAACTCATTAGCTGACATTCCAGTATTTATCCTCTGTGGTGGCTTGGGAACACGTATCAAAGAAGAAACGGAATTAAAACCTAAGCCTATGGTGCCCATTGGTAACCATCCAATCTTATGGCACATTATGCATGTCTACCGTAGACATGGGTTTAGAAAGTTCGTCCTCTGTACCGGATTTAAATCTGAAGTTGTCAAAGATTACTTTTTGAATTATACCTCTCGACATAGCGATTTTACTGTCGACCTCAGCTCACACAGTGTTAATTATCACTCTGTTCATCATCATGAAGACTGGGAAGTGACAGTGGCCTACACGGGAGAACTGACAATGACAGGCGGAAGGCTTGCCATCGCAGCTGAAAAATATCTAGGCAATGCCACCCATGCAGCTGTAACATATGGAGATGGCTTAACCGATGCCAATTTAAAGGATGAATTGGCTTTTCATCTTGAACATGGCAAGTTAGGTACCGTTTTAGGTGTTAACCCTCCCTCACGTTTTGGCGAAATCTGCCTTGATGGCGACTCTGTTTCGCAATTTTCTGAAAAACCAGACTTTCATGAGAAATGGATTAATGGAGGCTTTTTCTTCTTTAAACGCGAATTTTTCTCTTCGTACTTACGCAAAGAAGAATCCTGTGTGCTTGAAAAAACACCTCTCGTCCAATTGGCTAAAGATGGGGAACTCAATCTCTACAAACATCAAGGTTTTTGGGCCTGTATGGATACGCAGCGCGATCGCGATCAGCTAAATCAGCTTTGGGTGTCAGGGCAAGCTCCCTGGGCTCCTTCAATTCCTTCCATTTCTACTGCAAAAATTTTTGAAAAGGCTAAACTACAATGAAAAAAATTCTTGTTACAGGACATAAAGGTTATATCGGTGTTCATCTTGTGGACCTTTTAAAAGAGCAAGGACATCATGTTGTTGGCTGTGATCTCGATCTTTTTGAGGGGTGTGAATGGGAATCTTTCGTCACAGCGGATAAGGAATACCTTAAAGATTTTAGAGAATTAACAATGGATGAATTGCAGGGCTTTGATTCTATTATGCACCTTGCTGCCATTTCAAATGATCCAATGGGCGATCTTGATCCCGAAATCACTTTTGGCATCAACCGCGAGGGGACAAAAGAGCTTGCTGAAAAAGCTAAAAAAGCAGGTATTCCCCAGTTTCTTTTTTCAAGTAGCTGCTCTATTTATGGCAAAGGCGATCAACTCGATATCGATGAGGAAGGGGCGACGGCTCCTTTGACAGCTTATGCTTCTTCAAAAATTGCCGCTGAAGAACACTTGAAAAAGCTAGCGGATAGACATTTTCAAGCCATTTGCTTGCGCAATGCCACAGCATACGGAGATTCTCCAATGTTAAGAATTGACTTGGTTGTGAATAACCTTTTAGCGTGCGGGCTAAGCCGTGGGGATATTCGCGTGATGAGTGACGGAAGCCCTTGGAGGCCGCTTGTACATTGTAGAGACATTGCAAGAGCTTTTGTAGCCTTTTTAAACTATTCCTCTGAAAACCCCTTTCTTATCGTGAATGTGGGAGGAAATAGTGAGAATTATCAGGTGAGAGATGTTGTGAATGCTGTAAAAGCGCGTTTACCTGAGGCTAGTGTTGTTTTCACTGGTGAGGTTGGTGCTGATCCGAGAAATTACCGTGTGAATTTTGACAAACTCGCGCGAGTTCTGCCTGAATTTAAATTAGAGTATACCTTAGAAAAAGGTGTCGAGGAATTACATGCCAAATTCCAAAAGTATGGCTTTGGGTTAAAAGACTTCGAGAGCGAGCAGTTCGTTCGATTACGCACCCTTAAAAAACGATTAAATAAAATTACAGGTTAAGCATGCTTTTTGAACAAACCAAACTTCCCGGTTCTTTTCTTATTGATTTGGAAAAAAAAGGGGATGAAAGAGGCTTTTTTGCTCGTTTTTTTTGTACAAAGGAATTTGAAAACCAAGGATTGGAAACAAACTTTATCCAAGTCAATAATTCTCTGAGTGCAAAAAAAGGCACGTTGCGTGGCATTCACTACCAGTTGCACCCTAAAAGTGAAGTGAAACTGGTGCGCTGTATTAGCGGTTCTCTTTTCGATGTGATCGTAGACTTGCGTTCTGATTCACCAACATTTGGTCAATGGTTTGGCGCCGAGCTTTCCGCAGAAAATCGACGTATGATGTATGTTCCACGTGGATTTGGCCATGCTTTTTTAACTCTGCAGGATGATACTGAAGCTCTTTACATGGTCTCTGAATCCTACTCTCCTAGCCATGAAAGAGGGCTGCGTTGGGATGACCCTCGGTTTGGCATTCAATGGCCAATGAAGCCTATTGTCATTTCGGACAAGGATCAAAACCATCCTTTCTTTGACCCTAACTACCATCTAAAAACTCATGAATAAATTCAATGCTGTCATCATTGGTGGTGGAATAGTTGGGTTAGCTGTTGCTTTGCAAATCTTGAGAAAACATCCCCATATCTCTTTGGCAATTTTAGAAAAAGAGCAGCGCCTTGCTGCCCATCAAACCGGGCACAACAGTGGCGTAATTCACTCCGGAATCTACTACAAGCCAGGCTCTTTAAAAGCAAAAAATTGTCGCGAAGGGGTGCAGTCTCTCCTTAAATTTTGCGAAGAAAAAGGCATTGTTTACAAGAAAGTAGGCAAAGCGATCGTCGCCTTAAATGAGGAGGAACTTCCTCGATTGAGAGAGCTAGAAAGAAGGGGTATTGCGAATGGTGTTCCTGGCTTAAGGATGATTTCTAAAGAAGAATATCGAGAAATTGAACCTTCTGGACATGCGTTAAAAGCTCTTTACTCACCAGAAACAGGTATCATTGACTTTACGCAAGTAGCTGAGGCCTACGCTCAAGAGATTCGTGAGCGCGGCGGTGTCATCTTCCTCTCACAAAAGGTTTGTGAATACAAATCGCTTGGAAATAGTAAAACTCTAGTCACATCCACACAGGAATTCGAAGCAGATTGGATCATTAACTGTGCAGGCCTGCATGCTGACCGTATCGCTCACCTCGCAGATAACAAAATTTCCAAAAAGCAAATTATCCCTTTCCGTGGAGAATACTATGAACTCTCCGCACACAAAAATGACTTAGTAAAGGGGTTAATTTACCCTGTTCCCGATCCAAAATTTCCCTTTCTCGGTGTGCATTTGAGCAAAACGATGGAAGGAAAAGTTGAAGCTGGTCCAAATGCCGTTTTAGCCCTCTCTAGAGAAGGCTATAAAAAAAATTGTTTTAGTTTCCAAGATGTGAAAGATTACCTTTCTTATTCAGGCTTTTGGATGATGGCTGCTAGATACTGGAAAATTGGTGCCTATGAGCTTTACCGGTCATTTAGCAAAAAAGCCTTCCTAAAATCTCTACAACGACTGATTCCTTCCCTTGAAGAAAAGGATCTCATGCCCGCTGAAGCCGGCGTGAGGTCACAAATTGTGTTGCCAAATGGGAAAATGCAGGATGATTTTCTCATCCATGCAAACAATCGAATGATTCATGTTTTGAATGCCCCTTCTCCGGCAGCGACCTCATCTTTATCTATTGGAGCCACCATTGCCTCTTATGTCGATTTTTAAAAAGCGGCTAAATTTTTAACAGGATAATCACTTTTAGCGATAGGAAAAGCTTTTTCGCTTAAAGTTTCACGGAAGCAAATGCCATAGGTTGTAATGTAAGCAGGTATTTTGCTTAAAAAGCGATCATAAAATCCTCTGCCATAACCTATTCGGTGATGGTGTTTATCGAAAGCAATCCCAGGCACGAGCACAAAGCTGAGGAGTGATTGCGAAATCACTAGACACTTTGCTGGGATCGGTTCCAAAATGCCTAAAGAGTTGTATTGCAATTGCTGTGGAGAACCAACTTGGTATAGCTCTAAATTTGTCCCGCTTATTTTGGGCAAAACGAGGCGTCCATCCTTCATTAAAGATCTGTTGAGCAGTGAGGTCTCTAATTCGTCTTTAAAGCTTGAATAAGAGCATATAAAGCCCTCGTAGGAGGAAAAGGCCTGGTGAAGAAACTCCATAGCTTCAACACGTCTAGATACACTAAGATCTTTTCTAATTCGACGGAATAAGGCTCTTAAACTAGATTTCAGGTTTTCCATGGATATAGTTAATTTTGCGTAAGAAATTGCCCTCAGAGTCAAAAAGTGTGGCAGTCCCTTTTCCTTCTAATACTTGGCTAACGGGTTGCCTTTCTTTTTTAGGGTAATAGTCCCCTCGAACGAGCTTACCCTCATCGTATTCCTCGATTAACATTAAGTTGCCATCTCGGTACCATGCTGTAGATAAGCCATTTTTTTCATTTTCACTGAGAACTCTCTGGCTTTCCATCGTGCCATTATCATACCACGTTTTGACGACGCCTTGAATTTTCCCCTGATGCCAAGTTATTGACATTTTGGGACACACTTCGGCGCCAGGCTGTTTTTGAGGATAAAACAGTGTTTCTTCCCCATGTTTCAAATCGTTTTTCATGTAGTAGACACGTGCTAGCTGACCGTTAGAAGAGAAAACGAGAACTTCTCCTTCTAAAAGGCCATCTTTGTACTCTTGCAGTTCATTGATAGAATCTTTTCCAAAAGTAGCGCGATAGCCTGTACCTTTTTCGATTTGTGCGACGAGGTCTCCTTTCAGATCAAAGTATTCTCCATTGATTAGCCTACCTTTTAAAAAAAGTTCTTTTGAAGCGATCTGATTTTTTTTCCAGTAGCGAATGGAAGGGCCCGACTTTAAGCCATTTTGGTATTCGGTTTGATGCAAGAGCTCTCCATTTTCTAAATAAATGCAAAGAGGGCCGTGAACACGGTTGAGTTCGTAGGGAATAGTTTTCCAAATGGTGCCATTAGCATGAAAATAAGTGGAGGTACCGCTCAGCCCCCCTTTAGTGTACTCAATTTTGGCAATGAGTGTCCCATTTTCATCCCAAGCAGAAGTGACTCCATCAAAAAGCCAAGTTTTTTCTGCTGCAGTATTGATATCTGGAGATCCGCTAATGATGTGCCCTTCTACTTTTAGGATGCCATTGGCATACCACTCTCTATAGCATCCTGAAGCTTGATTATTGAGAACTTCTAGGTATTGTTTTGGGTAGCCGTTGGGATGGTAAAGAGTAATAATGGCTGAAACATTCCCCTGAGCATCGCGATTAAAGACCCGCATGATCTTTTGATAAGGCTGAGGTTTTAAATAATCGACGCCTTCATACTGCCGCAATCTGTCTGGTGTTCGGATCATTTCCGTGAGACCTTCGCGATCGACAAGATTGATACAACTAAGCTCAGGGCACACGGGAAATTCGGCGTTATGTCTGATCGTTGAGCAGGCACCAAACAAAAGAGCTAACATCAAGAGGAGAATTTGGCAAAATTTCATTATAGAAATTCCCTTTTTAAGAGCTTCATATTTAATAAAAAAACTTCGTTTTTGTCGGCTGCCTTTTTCTTATCTAGCTTAAATTCTAGAACGATTAATTGAGGACGATTTGGAGATGGTTCAAAAGGCCCTACAGCAACTCCTTCAACGCGGGTAAGAATTTTTTGAAGATCTTCGATATTAATCTCAACAGAATGAATCATGGTTTCCGTCGTTTCTTGAAACTGAGGAAAAGTCTGCACGACTCCTTCTGAAAACTTTAAGCTATTTCCAGAACCTGTTAAAAACTCTAGCCGTTTTTTAATCACTTCGTCATCGGGAAAATTTTTGTGACTGACGATTTTCTGCAGGGCTTCTACTTCTGGTTCAAGAAACGTTAATGTTTCTAAGTTTTTATCGATGTAAAAATGGTCGGCATCTTTAAAATGGCTGATGACAGTTAAATTATTTGCTTGTCTTTTCTCTTGCACTAATGCCAGATGCTGGACTTTCTCTAACTGTGTTTCCAGATCCGCGACAGAATTTAGCTTAGAGTAAAATTGGAACACGACAAAAAGGAAAGGGATAAGGCATAGAACCATGGCATAAATAAGTAACCGTTGGAAAGGAATGTTTTGTAGCATTATTCCCTCAGAGGTGTTGGATATTGGGTCTTGTCCTTTAAGAAAAAGGAAGTGCGGTATCTTCCTCTGTTAGCGCTCCATTTAACTTCTCCCTTTGGGTCTATCATTTCATTAGGAGCAATAAGAGCATCGTGGAATTCTCTGGCAATACGCGGAGAGGCAGTACTAAATTCCAAATCTACCTTGACTTGGTATTTTTCGTTTTTTTTGTTTTGCTCCGGCCGTTTAACTAGCGTATAAGCAAAATTTTCAATTGTTAGAGGAATACACTCTTTTTGCTCTCCCTCACAGATGACGTTAGGGTGTGTACTAAGCCAAGCTAAAACATCACTAACTCTTGGAACATTGGGCTGCAAGGGAAAAGTATCTGGGATAGAGCGCAGCTCTCTTTCTAAAAAGTCTAGCCTTTTTGCTAAATTCTCTTGAGATAGCTCCTGGATGGGAATAAGAGTTTCGTCAGTTCTTTTCTCATGAGGATGTTTATTTTCATAGCTTAATTCAAATTCCTCATAAGGCTTTTGAATCATGGCGAGCATGGATAGATATTTTTCTTTGAGTTTATCACGGCTGTATTGGAGATAGGATTCGCCAAATAGAAAAAAAGTAAGCGCTAATAAAAGCGACAGGCCAGCGTAAGATATAAGAGGTTTTTTAAATCGCTTCCAGGGTGTTGGGTAGGAAAATTCTGCTTTTCTAAAGTTAACGTTAACAGCGGTCTTTGGTTGAGCAATGAGGGCGAGGCCTACGGCGACGGCATAGTTCTTTAGCACTGTAGGTTCTACGTCAAAAAGTTCATTTGAACTTAAGTCTTGGAGAGGATAGCCTACGATATCGCGAATTTTTTGTGGAATCTGACCAAATGATGCGCCTATCCCTGTGACAAGTAGCTGTGCTTCTTCTTTTAATTTTGTTTCCTTAGCAGCAGCGATGACTTTCCACCCTAGCTCTTGCACGAGCTTCTCAATGGCTTTTTTCAATTGAGGGAGTTCATTAGAAGAAACGCTCTCTAGATCAAGAGACAAAAGATCCTCAGAAGAAACAGGCTTTTGTAAATCTTTTTCATAAGCTTCACGCAAATAGTTCATGCCGAGTTCAGAGGCATGAGAGGCAAGCAGTTTACCTTGTTTAACGAGGGCGCAAAAAGAATCAGCATGGCCGATATGAATCGTAAAAACAGCGGTTTCCGAAGGAGCAAAAAAATCGGCAAATGCAGCCAAAGCAATGGGGTCGCAGGAAATAATTTCCGGAGAGAGCTGAAACTTATCGAAGCGATCGAGAGTTTCCTGTAAATAATCTTTCCTTGCAGACAAAAGTGTTAGAAGCGTTGTTCCATCTTGCTTTTCGATCATAATCTTGTCTAAGATGGCATTTTCAGCTGGGTAGGGCAATAGAGGTTCTGCTTGAAATGCAAAGACCTCTTCAATGTCTTTATCCCGAGTCAACTTAAGTCGCATTCTTCTAACGAGTACTTGATGAGCGTCCAAGCTTGCAGAAAGAAGGTATTCTCGAGAATGGTTCTCTAATTCTCCATCAATGTAAAGCGGATTTACATTTTCAGAATTTTGATCAGTTAAGCTATGTTGCACGAGGCGCACTAATTTAATTTTGCCCTTTTGGTTGGCTAAAAAAGCAGCATAAATCTGGTCCCCGTCAAGATCGATACCAAGAGTATTGTCATCAGAAGGCATATACGGCATAAAAGGCCAAAATTAAATAAGTTTAAAGTTGAAATGATAACAAAATAAAAGTGGGGCGACAAGGGCTTTTATTTTCGTTACAGGAAAGCTATTCAGAAGCGAGGAAAACTAGAACTTTGCATAGGCAGATTCTCTCAAAAGAGTGACTTTAAGGTTAGAGTTGGCAATGGATATATTTATGCCAACCTATGCAGATGGCTCTACCTAGTAAGCTCTAAACTTCGTGATAAGTGCTCAAATGAAAACTGGTTTTTAAACATTAAAGAGACGCAAATTATGCATTGAAAATTAGGATCCCTCTTGTAAAGCGGAGCGACCATGTGCACGTCCAAAATGAATCATGAGCTCTTTCCTAAGGATCGGTTATTTGAATCCCTCTCTAGAAATGAAGTTAAGGAGTAAGAGTAAAAATTTAAAGAAATAAGGTATCCAAAAATATGCCTCTAGAGAGGCCTCGTCGATGTGATTATGCAAAAGACAAGTAAATTTATTTTATTAATTTGATTTTTTCGTGCTATAAGTATTTTTTGCTAAATAGAAATTATTTCTATGAAAAAAATTTGTCATTCTCATGTCAATGAGTAAGATAAATTTCAAAAAAAATAAGGAAAAGCCACTCATGCACGCTCCTACAAATCCACCACGATTAGAGGCAAATTTAAAAGAAATTGAGTCTGTTCAATCAAAAAAAAGATTTTATGCAAATGAGATTAAACCTAAGCTAATATCTTCAATCGCCAAAGAAATACTTGAAAATCAAGTTAACCTTACTAGTGATAATTATAAAAATGTATTTCGACTAGCAAAAATTCTAACACGCTCTGCGTCAGCCATTGGTTTCGAAGAAAATAGAAACCTAGTTGAGACGATAAAGGCTATTAGTACAGCAATATTTAAAGCAAAAGTTGAATTAAATTCTCATCGACGCTCAAGGACTTCTCGTTCCCAGGCCCCTCCTAGAAAAGAAAATCTTTTTCATTTGCTTGCAGCCAAAGGCGCATTTAGAATTGTCCAAGCATTGACAGACCTTGATCCCAATCTGGCTTGTGATTTAAAAGACCATAGAGAAATGACGGCCTTAGCGTACGCTAAGGAGTCACAAGCTCAATATGCTAACAGGGAAGAGGGCCCACGTGAGGGGCATAGAAAGATTATTAAACTTTTTACAGTTTTAAATTCTTTTTTATCCCAAAAGATTGTTGCAGGAAAAACCATTCGATGTACTAAGGGAAAGGACCCTAGCGTTAGTGAATTGATCGATCATATAGATAAAATGGGATTGAAAATTATTAATTCTTACCAATACCAAAACGTATCTTACCATTGCACAAATGTTTTTACCTATGCTGTCAGACCCTTTAGTGGGAGGTCTCTAATATTTGCGTTTGTGGAACACTCAGGCACACTTTATCCACGCCTATTTTGGCTCAGCAAATCACAAGCCATTTGGAGGAGGTTTGATAAAAGGTTTAAAAATTGGATAGGGAAGACAAGCAAGGGTGAAGGACGTTTAGCCGTACCTATCGCAGTTAATATGCTTTTTTTCAAGATCTTTAATGAAAATTTAATTAAGGAATTACCCAGTAATAAAGATCCGGAGCCTTTTTTTAAACAGGTCATTTCTTGGAGCGCTAAAAGCAAATCCAAGAAAAGGAGCGATAAAGAGCAAGATGCAAGCGACTTAGATAAGACTGATATAGAAGCAAATAGTGCGTCCGCAACCAAAGATAATTTGGAAGTTATTGGCCCCAGGAAATTACCTTCTAATCCAAGCAAAAACAACATGGTTAATATTGACTTGGATCCAGATTTTACTACTTGTCAATCATTACATTTAATTGAGAGTCCTTTTTACGGAAAATTAGTTGCTAGAACCTTTTTATCTTTTGACAAAACAATTCGTTACCTTTTTTTAGAGAATACAAACCGACAGGTGTTTTTAGCTGGAGCTGAATTTGTTAGAGAGAATGTAAATACAAGAGGAATAAATGAAAATTGGGTAGACTTGGGTAGCTTATCTCTTCCTCTAAAAGAATATCGTGGTCAATTTCACGCAAGTTTTTTAAACGAGTCTGATAAAGCTAAGATTGAACGAAAGATAAAAGTAGGATATGTATCTACATGGAATTACTTGCTTCAGATGCCTTTTATACAGGATTATTACCGGTCCCCTCGAGGGTCATGATTTAGTCGAAATACAGCAATCTCAATTTATAGCTTTTATGTAGTAGCCTCTCTTGCTGCTCGGCTGGTTATGGAGAAATATTTGCTTTGAGGGAGGCCTGCACTAAGGTGTGGCGCGTGAAAGCCTTTATCCCATAAAAGCTATAAAAAAATCTATGATGCTTGCTGATAACAAGCAAGAAAGCATAGTGTAATGCTGCCTTTTCCTTCTGTATAACTAGGTAGTTTCATAAGAAATTCTAATTTTTTTATTCTTTATAATTATCTTAGGCCGATGAATAAAAAATGATACACTTTCCTCTAAAAAAATTTTAAACTCTGGGAAGGTCAAAAAAATTATTTAATTAATGAAACCGCTACTCATGTTCTTTATCTTTATTTCTTGTTAAGGTTGTAAGCCATTATACTAATTTGTTGAATTTAGGCTAAATTCTAGGAAGTAATTCATCCTTACCTCAAAATTAAACCGCTATAATTTTTTCAGAAAAACTTTTCAATAACCCCTAATTAAAAATCCTCTATAAATTATTTGTAAGTAGAACCATTAAAAATATAAACCTAATTTCGAATACTAGATATTAAATTAAAAATATTAATATAATTATTATTATAATTTAATCATAGGTAACTACTATGAATAGTATCGATTCAGGTTTAAGTAGTACAAATCCAGGAACACCAGTTACTAAGGAACAATCTGAGAAAAAAGCTGATAAAACTCTTATTGAAAAAGCTATCGAAGGAGTTAAAGAACATTCATCCTCCCTCCAAGGAACTATTCCCCCTGTTCCCACCTCTACTAATCAAGCCAAAATCGAAGAAACATTACAATCTCTACCCTCTCATGTTAGGGAGTCAATATCAATAGCCTCTATTGAAAAAATAGATTGGGAAGAATTGGCTTCCCTTCCTGAAGAAGATCAAGCTTTCGTTCATTTTGCTAATAGTATGATGATTAATGGGATTATTTGTAGAGAACGCGCTAATCAACTCGGGTTGCTTCAAGTCAGTTCGTTAGATAAAAACCTTCGACCGGAGAAGGAAGTAGAAGTCAATGCTTATAAATCCTCTCAAGGGATTACAAAAAGTTTGTTTGACCCTGCTAAAGGAGCTATCTCTATTTTACTTGAAAGAAAAAACGATTCTCCCAATGTAGATTATGCTCCTTTAACTCCAGAACAGGAAGCAAAACTTAGTTCGATGGGGCCTCTTGCTGCCGTAATGAGAAGTTCAATATTGAAAAATAGTCCTTTAATGCTTAAGGGAGAACCTCAAGAGATACATGAGATAATAGAAGAGCTTTCTAAGCGTGCCCATGCAGGCATACTCATTATAATCGATCCAAATGATTTAGAACTTAAAAATAATGAAGATCAAAAAATAGAAGATGTTAAAGGTTCTCTTAATCATAGTTGGATCGAGAGATCACTCCCAGATCAACCTTGCCTGGAAGTCAAGATAAATGCCAATATCGCTGCCTCAAGTTTCAGCTTAATTCTTTTGCCGAAGCATTATAAACCCTATAAGAAATTTTTTGTTCTTCAGGAACCCATTAAATTTGTGGATTCGGTTGAAAGTGAAATTACCTACAATTTCCCTCCCCCCGAACCTATGAGAGATAGGACCAATACCAGTGTGAAGGTTCCCTTATTACACCCTAATTTTGAAAAGGAAGCCCAAGAATATTTGCAAGAAATGCAGAAGACTACTCACCCCTCTTACATCATTCAACATGTGGGTAAAGGACCTAGACCAAATGATCCAATGTTCACAGATTATTGGTCTCAGGTTAGCCCTGAACATTATAAGGAATGGCTATCTAAATAAAGATAGCCCTGTATTCAGGACAAATTTACTGTGCCCAAAGAGGAGCAATCTTTCGCCCTGCTTTGCCTTTGGTATCAGTTAAATAGCTAATCTGATCAATTTGAGTAGGATAATCGTTAGCAAGGATCTTTTTTAGACACTTTCTAGGTTTATCACTGTATAAATAACCAAGTCTTTGGCTAACAATTTCTGCAATAGGTTTTTTAGCTTGTCGGATTGTCAATTGCATTAGCGTTGATTCAGAAGGGATTTTTAACGTTTTAGCAAAGTATAACGTTAAAAAGGCGTCATCTGTTGCCTTCTCTTCGATTGTTTTACTATATTCTTTAAGAATATCTCTCGCTAACTTATCAATCTCGGTATGTGTTTCTATTTTCGCATGATCTTGTGCTTTAAATTTTGTATAAATAGCCTCCAATTCCTGTTCTAATTTACTTTGATCGGCATAGGACTTTGAAATGTTATTATCCAGCCAGTCATGAAAAAAGCGATGAGAATTTTCCGGAGCTACTACTAGATACCAATTGGCAATTTCTTCTGTGGGAAGCTTGTTTAATACTTCAATGGGGAGATCGGGATCTGCCTTGTGTAACAATTTTGCAAAAGCATCTTTGCAGACAGCCGCTGCTTTAATTTGTGGTGGTGGAATGTCCATAAAATCTATTTTTGCTTTTTTATAATGCAATTGGATCTGGGGAGAGCCATCCCCCTTTGATAGAAAATTTACCATAAATTACCTGAATTATATTGTTAATTAACAGAAAACTAAAATAATTGCATACTTTAGATGCTTCAATTTTTAGTTTATTTATTTTCCAAAATATTGTTTTAGTTATATTACCATAACTTGTCAAAAATAACCATATGCTTAAGCGTAAATAAACCAAAGGAGGTTCTGGCAATCTCAGGGCCTGTGTTAATTTACATATTGTTCTATCCTTGTTTACATAGTGGGTTATAACTAAAAGTATAGGCCTATCGGTGTAAAAGTAAATTTTTAGGTTGAAGCCCAATCTTTCTATCTTTTCTGGATTCTTGGAATTGCCTCTGCAGGAGGGGTAGAAGATCTACCGTTTGATGTACAGCTGTTTTACATTTCCACAATGATAAGAAAAAGCATCTTAATTTTTTACACAACAAGCCGAAATAATTTAAAGCCCTATTTATTGAAGCTCTCAATAAAAAAGAAAAGGATCTTATTACAAGTTGTCTTAAACTTATGAATCGGAAGGATCTAAATAACATCTTAAAAAGCTGTGGTAATTTCAAACTAAAGTTTGGCCGCAAAGAAATCTTTTCTCATACATCAATCTTGGAAATTTTTTTTCCAGACTACTTTGATCGAGTGTTTGCATCTCAGATGCGCGAAGTGAGGCAGGGCAAAATTGATTTGCCAGACAATGAGTTTGATTGCTTCCAAACAGCTTTGAATATGCTAATTTTTGATAAAATGGTAAGTGTCAATGAAGATAATTTGGTTAAATATTTAGAATTTTCCGATAAATACCAATTCCTGCCTTTCACAGCTCAATGCGAAAAATTTATCTTAGGTCATTTTGAGGAAATTGATGTTAAGGATATTGTGAAATTGGCAGACCTTTATCACTTAGAGGCGGTTAAGCCCATTCTAATTCAAAAAATCATGCAAAAAGAATTGCTAGGACATGTTATGAAGCATAGTTTGTTTGTAAGCAGCTTTATGAATAAAAATGTAGCCACTTGGCCAGATGCAAATGAGATGAGTCCTCAAGCCGAAACATTCATCCGCAATGCGAAGCAACAAGAAAAATTCAAAGGGGCAACTGACTGAAGAGACAGGACGTATTTATCGGTGACGTAAAGACATAAAGATCTTTCATCGCCTACGACGCTATTTAAGCGCCTTTTGAAAAGTGCTTTTAATTAGAACTAAAATCGCATCTTAATAAACAGTAGCCAATAGTTCATGGAGAATCAGGGCTTCTTTAATTTCTCTCCAAAAATGTCAATGAGTTGAAATATCAACTTATTGGAGGTAGCAATACAACTATGTCAACGCCTTTTTAGAAAGTTCCCTTTTCTTGATGATGGCTTTGTTAATGAAGAGACCTTTATCACCCCTATTGAAAATGTAGCAAGAGGGAGGAGTCTGAGCCATTTTAGAACTGCAGTGGAAGAAGCAGTAGGTGGTGTTTTCAATAAATCGATATTTTTTGAGCCATAGCGTAAAAAAGCTTTATAAATTTATTTTTGTAAATTTAATTATGAAAAAGCAAAAAACTTTACTATTTTTATAGACCAAATTCAGAGTTCTTCTTTCCTGTCATTCATCTGTAAGGTGTGCCTCTAGAAATTCTCAGCTTTTTAGGGACCCTCTCATGTTCAATTCGTTTTTTAAAAAGGTATTCCTGTAAATCCTTTTTTTTTAAAATACTTGTTCAATTGTTTATACACAGGTCTCATTTATTAAATTAATTAAAAAGGGTTCCACGTAGTCAAGCTGGGAGGATCTGTGAGAAGAAGAAATTCTATCTTCTTATTTTCACACCAAAAAAGTATGAAATCTTTGTAAATAAACGCTGATTTGAACTTCGTTTGTTTACAGCCCACTACTTTTGAGCAAAGAGGATCCAAGACGAAGTGACGAGATGCTTAGGCCAAAACAGGAAATAGATGGTTTATTTAACAGAATATTGGGATGACGAGGACGATGAACCCTCAAATGAGGGAATTTATGCGGAAGATTTAGACAGCAAAAAGATGTGCTGGTTTAAAAAAGATAGCTCAGTGGCACATTCTAAAATTCCCTCCCTACTTGAATCAGAGGTTAAAATTGATGAGGAACCTGCAAGGCAGCATATTTACAAAAAAGCTTTAAAATCCAAGATGTGCCAATGCAAACAGGAATGTTGGGATGCTCTGACAGATATTGTACATCCAAGCTATGTACGCAAAATATCCCAAATACTCGCCTATGCGTATGAACAAGAAAATTTAGTTGCGTTAAGTGTCGCTTCAGAATTCAACTTAGATCAATTTAATTTTTTAGCCATTCTCGAAAAAGAAAAAGTTTTTGAGGAGGAACTTTTAGAATATTTGGACACCTCTCCAGAAGAGCCATTTGGGGAGAATTCAAACAAAGATGAATCATAAGCTCGCACATTTTCAAGCTGTTTTTGGCAATTAATAGCAGTTTTCCAATGATAAATTTAAATTCAGAACCTACTTACATAGCTCTTAAGCGCATGCAGAATAGTCCAAAGCCTCTTCTCCAATTCTTCATTAAGCTCTAAATAATTAGAACAAACCCAAGCTTCCAATGGGCAGTATGGGAAAATAGCAATTACAAGATCAGCCAAGATCTAAATTTGAAAAATTGAATTTTTTAACACAGCCTACTTTCGATTACCTCATTTCTTATAAAATTAGAGTTCAAGTCAAATTGGGGAACTTTTTCAAGTTGAAAATTGCGCTTTGCTTTTATCCACAATGACAAAAAAAGCAATTTTAGTTATTATCTATCTTTTAATTTGGTGATTTAAAATGCTTACACAAATGATTTCACTTTTGTTTCAAGTTTACATGATCATGCTCTTTGTCCGTATTCTTGGATCATGGGTGCCTGAATTTCAGACAACAAAACCGATGCTATTTGTGGCCTACTATACGGATCCCTACTTGAATCTTTTTAGAAGAGTGATTCCCCCCTTGGGATTTATCGATATTAGCCCTATCTTCGCCTTTTTAGCGCTGCAGCTTCTCAGAGGGTTCTTTTTGAGTCTCGCCCTATGAATAAGGCTTTTCGGCTTGGTAATCTCACTCTTCCATCGAATATTTTTTATGCCCCGCTTGCCGGCTGCTCTGATTTTCCCTTTCGCAAGATGTCAGCAAAATACCGTCCAGGGCTTATGTACTGTGAAATGGTTAAGATGGACGCTATCGTACGCAATGATTCCAACACCTACCATTTGCTCGACTATGATGTCAGTATGCATCCTATTGGCGGGCAGCTCTGTGGGTCAAAACCGCAGATTGCAGGCCAAGCTGCCAAAATTATTGAAGACCTTGGATTTGATGTTGTCGATTTAAATTGTGGTTGCCCTGTGGATAAGATCACAAAGGATGGTAGTGGATCCGGAATGCTAAAAAATCCCAAATTAATTGGTGAAGTGATTGCCAACATGGTTGCTGCTGTAAAAATTCCTGTTACGGTGAAAATACGTGCAGGGTGGGATGAAGAATCCATTATCGCCTCCGAGATCACAAAGATTGCTGAAGAAGCAGGAGCACAAGCGATTTGTATTCACGGAAGAACACGCGAACAAGCCTACAAAGGCCCTGCGAATTGGGATCATATCAAGGCATGCAAACAAGCTGCAAAAAAGATTAAAGTGATAGGCAACGGAGATGTGTTTGATGCCCAAGCCGCTTTAAATATGTTTGACCAAACAGGCTGCGATGCAGTCTTAGTCTCACGCGGAACTCTTGGACAGCCCTGGATTGCGGAAGACATCTACCAACTTCGCGACAATCAAACCATCAAAGAAAGATCATTAGCTGAGACAAAGCAGGAACTTTTAGAACATTTTGAGGAAACTCTCCGCTATCATAATGAGAGGCGTACAGTGATTGAAATGAGACGTGTTGGCTGTTGGTATCTTAAAAAGTCTTCTAATACAAAAAGTTTTCGTGAAAAAATTAGCAAAGCACAAAATATTCAGGAAGTTCGCGAACTCATTTTAACCCTTGAGGGGTAGCTCGTGGCTGAATTAGAAATGCATGTTCTCGTTTCAGGAAGAGTGCAGGGCGTGGGCTTTAGATACAAGACCCTTTCGCATGCTCAAAGGCTAGGCTTAAAAGGGTTTGTTCGCAATCTTCCCAACGGCAAAGTGGAAATCCTTGCCCAGGGTAAAGAAGAGGATTTAAAAAAACTTTTGCTTCTTCTAAAGACGCAAGTGGGTCCCGCACTTATTCAAGACATCGAAAAGAAAGTGTCTCCTATTCAAGAAAAACTTTCCGATTTCTCCATCAAAAAATAGAAAACTTGGCTTCTTCTGTTTGCCAAAGCTCCCTAATTAAAGGGCGTTTTAATCATCGGCTTGTTGATTCAGTAAGGGCGTTAGCCACCAAGCAAAGGAAGAAGTAGTGAGAAGCTCTTCGGCTATTTTATGCGCTAAAGTGAGTGTAAGCCGTTTTTTGGCATTATCAAGCCATTCTTTAGCTAAACCATTGCCTCTTTCAAGTTCTCCTTTTAACACAAGCATGAGTTCAATCTGATCTGCATCATGAGCAATCTGTGATTCAAGGGTCTCTTTTTGGCGGTATTCTTCGTGAAGCTTATAAATTTCTTCGCCGATTCGGCATTCCGACTTGAGATCTTCTAATACTTTTATCTCATCAGCTGAAACATAGCGTTTGTTTACATAATTTAGATCACCTGTCCTAGCTTCAGGAAGGTCATGAAGAAGGCACATCAGCAATAATTTTTTTTCATCGATAGGCTGTTCAATTTCTTTAGAAAGGGCATAGGCGATTAAGGTCATTCTAAAGCTATGTGCAGCGACGCTTTGCTTACCACTCCCTAAAAAGGCGAAGCCCGATCGGGGAATGGTATCAAGCATGCCGATCTCATGAAAAAGATGTATAAGGTCTTTCATAGCTCCTTAAAACTCCATAGGTTTGTTTTAAAGGAGGGAAAATTCATCTACATGCAAGTGCCAAAAATAGCTTAAAGTAAAGAACTTTTACATAAAAAATGGCGCAATCGTGAGAAAAAAAATGGCATCCTAGGTCGATAACACTGGGGTAGCAGATATTTCTATTCCTTTTTTTAAAATAAATCGTCAATCATCACGTTTTAAAAAAACTGCTATTTTGCTAGTCTGCCAATAGACTTACTTAATAAAACCCTTAATTTAAGTAGCGCATGGAAGAAGATCCTTTCCACTATTATAAAGAAATTTACGATACGGTCATCCCTGATCTTGACTATTACCTTAGACAGATTGATTGCAGAGATGGGTGTCCTGTCAACACGGATCCTCGGGGATACATGATCGCATTGCATGCCGGAAATTACCTGGAAGGCTATAAAATTGCGCGGGGGCCCAACCCTTTTGCCTCAATTTGCGGTATGATTTGCGGAGCGCCTTGCGAAACAACCTGTCGCCGCGATAGGGTGGACAAAACATTGACAATTAGAGCACAAAAAAGATTTTTAGATGAGTGGTTTGGGCTAAGCAGAGAAGCGCATATCAAATCATTGGAAATGAGCTACGCTAGAGGCTCTGTTCACCCCACCCCTAATGGCCTAAGGGTAGCTTGTGTCGGTGCTGGGGTGGCTTCAATGACAGTTGCGCACGATCTCTTGCGTTTAGGATATGCAGTCGATATCTATGAAATGATGCGCATCCCGGGAGGAATGCTGACGTACGGCGTTCCCACCTATCGCTTAAAAAATGAGATTGCTATCAATGAATGCGCAGCCATTGAATACTTGGGTGCCAAAATTCATTACAATATAAAAGTGGGTCAGGATATCACTCTAACCGAATTGCAGGAACAATATAACGCGGTATTTATCGGAGTTGGTTTATGGAAATCAAGAGAGCTTCCTATACCAGGAGCAGATGAGCCGGATATCATAAGAGGCATCGAGTACCTACGTGTCCGCTGTGTCGAAGAACGTTGGAAAATTGGAGAAAACATCATTGTGATCGGAGGAGGAAATGTAGCTTTCGACGTTGCTAGAACCTCCGTTCGCAATGGGGCCAAAAAAGTAACCATGGTTTGTTTAGAATCACGAGACGAGCAGACAGCCGATGAATTTGAGATCGAAGATGGCCGTGAAGAGGGAGTGAGCGTTATCAACCGCGTAGGGCCTCTTGCTGTTATTCGCGATGCAGAAGGCAAAGTTACTGGGTTAAAGGTTCAAAAAATCTATTCCCTCTTCGATCATACAGGAAGATTTGCCCCCCAATTTATTCCTGAATCCGAATACATCATCCCTTGCGACACGATTGCTTTAGCGATTGGGCAGTCCATCGATGGGAGTTTATTTAACGGGTGGGGTAAAAGGAATGAGCTGGTGATCGATCGTGGCATCATTAAGACAGAACGTGGTACGGGCAGGACAACCGTGAAAGGGGTTTATGCTGGAGGTGACGCTGCTTTCGGTCCGGCTCTCTTTATCACTGCAATAAGGCATGGGCAAGATGCAGCTAAAGCCATTGACAGCGACTTAAGAGGAACAAGGCCCTATCAAGAATTTGTCGCAGAGTGGACAGAGCTGAACCCCATGCGAGATAAAACTTATCTTCGCACGAAATGGGCGCTTCCAAGTATGCAGCCGCCGGATGTGCGTATTCATAACGAAAACATGGTAGAAAATAACTACACCCTCGAAGAGGCTCATGAACAGGCAAACCGCTGCTTACAATGCCACGTAAACCCCGTTTTTGATGGTGCACTTTGTATTAAATGCAATGGCTGCGTTGATGTTTGCCCTTGCAATTGCTTAAAGCAGGTTCCCATTAGCAAGTTAAATCTTGATGTTGGCGTAGGACACGTACGCACAGCCGTCGACAACTACTATGGAGTGAATTCGATTCAATTGCCCGACGATGAATTGGAGCTCATGGGGACAGCGATGCTAAAAGATGAGGATCTCTGCATTCGTTGTGGGCTTTGTGCTGAAAAGTGCCCTACGCAAGCTGTGACGATGGATGCTATGAATTACTCTTTCCGCTGGATAGGATAATGTTTTGGTACTTAAGCAGTTCCATTGCTATGGGGATCGCTTTTTTGTTGATTTATCTGTATTACTTGCATAAAGGGCAATTTGAAGAATCTGAAGATGTGAAATTTCAAATATTTCGCGATGAAGAAAATGAGAACCACTGAATGGAGAGAAGATGCCTAAATACCGTAATTCTTTAAATGTCGATCCCGACGATAAAGATCCTATGATTACTAGAAGATCTTTTTTAGCCTTAATGGGTGTCGGGGCTTGCGTATTAGGGGTGGGAGGATTAGCCAATGCCTCCTTTTTAGGATTTTTATACCCTAATGCGATGAAAGTTCCTCCCAGTCTTTTTTCAATAGGACGTCCAGAAGACGTTCTTTCGCGTACGGGGAAAATTTTTAATCCAAAACAAAAAGTTTTCATTGAAGCGGAAGGAGGAAAAGTCCGTGTGCAGACAGCTGTTTGTACCCATTTAGGATGTACCGTAAATATGGTGGAGACGGGTTATTCCTGCCCCTGCCATGGCTCAACCTATGATCAACATGGTTTGAATACAGGAGGACCAGCTCCTCTTCCCTTAGTTTATTTTAAAGTGTTTAAAGGAGCTTCCGGGGACATTATGGTTGATAAAGCGAACACAACACTTGACTGGGATGCTGCTTGGTATTCCCCCACAATATAGGAGTAGGTAATGGCTGTTTTTGGAGGTAAACCGAGAGAGAGTTGGGGAGAGTATTTAGTCAATCTTCCTTCCCTCATTGTGCGATCAATTTTTCGCCATAATTATCCGAACAATGACGTGGATCGCTCTGAAATCGTCTTTAAAAACTTTTTTCTTCACTTCCACCCGGTAAAATGCCACAAGCATTCGTTGGATCCTTTCTATACATTAGGCCTTGGCACAATTACGACAAGCTTATTTATGCTCCTGGTTTTCACGGGGATCATTCTTATGTTTTATTATATTCCTGCTGAAGATCGCGCTTACGATATTATGAAAGATTGGCAGGACACAACTCCTTTTGCCATGATGTACCGTAACATGCACCGTTGGTCTGCCCATATGATGGTGTTGTTTGTCTTTTTGCACATGTCAAGGGTGTTTTATACGGCAGGTTATAAGGGGACGCGACGCTTTAATTGGGTAATTGGCGTGATCTTAATGGTATTGACTCTTCTCCTCTCCTTTACAGGCTATTTGTTGCCATGGGATCAGCTCGCTTTTTGGGCGATCACTGTTGGTAGTAATATAGCAGGTTATGTCCCCAACATTCCAGGATTTGAGTACAACATCAATCGCGTCATGCTCTTGGCTTCTACCACTGTTGGCCAAGATGCTTTAATTCGCTTTTATGTGCTTCATGTTGCCTTCCTCCCATTGATTACAGGGACGCTGATTGGAGTGCATTTTTGGAGAATCCGTAAAGATGGAGGCCTTTCCAGGCCACCAGAAAGGTTTCGCCCCGACCCTTACCGCGTAGTTCAAAGATCAGATACAAAAGAAAGCTTTGCTCCTGGTGTCAAGAGAACCTACGGCCTGATGGAGCTTGTGAGAGGCACTTCGCCCACTGTAGATAAAGGACCTTATAATTATGTTTTTACCTGGCCACATCTTCTTCGTGCCGAAATGCTTGTTTTTATGCTGACAACGATTCTCATTTTAGGATTGTCATTTATTGATGCTCCACTTGAGGAGCCAGCGAATCCAAGCAAACCGCCAAACCCTTCTAAAGCTCCCTGGTACTTTTTAGGGTTGCAGGAATTGGTAGCTTACAATGCATTTTGGGGTGGTGTGGCAATACCTGGCGCCATTGTTTTAGGCCTTATGGCTATTCCCTATCTCGATCGCAATCCCCACGGTGAAGGTGTCTGGTTCCATAGGAGCCGCTACTTAGCCATTTTCCTCTACACAGCTTTCATGACGTGGCAGGGGATATTGATTATCGTAGGAACCTACTTTAGAGGGGCTAATTGGGGATGGGTCTGGCCTTGGACGGAAAATTTTGCTAGGCATTAAGGAATAACTATATGAAGGCATCGCGTGTCCAAACACTGTTAATAAGTTCAGGAGTTGTGGCTTCAGCACTTCTAGGGATTTTTTTCTTACGGGAAATTTCTCCAGAATACCGCATTTATCAAGATGACTATATTGCTCTAGAGAATTTTCGCTCAACCTATACGAATGAACCTCCTCCGCCCTTTAAAATCGGTGTAAAGCAAGTTGTTTTGGAAAAGGAAAATAAGGGCCCCGCAGAGATTGACCGCTGCATTTCTTGCCATGTCGCTTTGCAAATCGAAGACTTTTCGCCAACAAAATTAGCCAAAGATATCAATGGGAATACTATTTACGATGCTCTCGGATTTCCTAAAAAAGAGGAAAATCCCAACTACATTTGGAGAAAACTTGAGGATAGCATCAAAGAACTTACAAATCCTGACATCAATGCGCGACTAGAAGCAGAAGGCAAAGTGCACCAAGTGAAAGAAAATTTACGGCTTGCTAAGAGTTATGAAGCGCTTAAAGTGGCTAAAGTGGGGGATTATGAATATGCCGTAGAAAAAGTTTTAAGCATGCACCCCCTAATGGGTAGAGAAACAAGGCCTTTCGAATACCATCCAATTGAAGAATATGGTTGTACATCCTGCCATGGGGGAAATGGCAGAGGCCTTGTGACTGATCGCGCTCATGGACCTGTATTTGATGAGCAGTATGAACCTGAGTTTCAAGGGTACCGTCCTCAATTCTTAGAATCTGATCCCGATAATGATCCACGTTTTTCAAAAGTTTTTAATGATAAACCTGGCCATCGTCTTTTGTTTCAAACAAATCCGCTCTATGTGGGGTCTTTAATTCAAGCCAAATGCATGCAATGCCACAAAGATGCCGAAAGCTCTTTAAAAGGGGCAAGCAATACAGCTGAAAGAATTCTGAATCGCAATGAAACAGAGGCATTGGGTATTGTCAAAGCCTTTGAACTCGAAAAACAGGCTGTCCTTAGCCTTGTTACATTGAAAAAGTTGGTCGATCAAATAGGTTTTGAGAAGGCGTTAAAAAAATTGGAGGTAGAGAGTGAAAATTACACGCTTCCTCCTCTCAGAAGAGAACAGAGTGTTCTGCAACTTAAATACCTAAAAAGCGTTCGAGCTGAAAATGTGAATGAAGAAATTCTTCAAAAACTAGAGAAAAGTTTTGGATCAAAAAAACTGGCAGAAGATTTTGTCCATCAACTAGACACCAATCAAGCTGATGAGAGTATAACTCGGTTTATCCAAAAGACTGCACAAGACCAAGAGGCAAAGGGAACTCTCTATCAAAAAGAAACGTCCATGCAACTCAATGCCTCGATTTTACGTCATATTCAGGATGTCAAGCAATCCTTCAAAGAAGCTGTCAATGATGACCGAGCGATAGGAAGTATTCAAACGGATGTCGATCGCCTTACAGAAGGCTATCACTTGGGTAAAAATCTTTTTCTCTCGCAATCTTGTTATGCCTGTCATCGTATTGCCGGTTATACGAGAGGTGGAGTAGGCCCTGAACTCACATTAGCTGGAGAAACTTATCCTTGGTATCTCAAGCAAAAAATTTCTTACCCTCAATTTGATCTCCATAACTCTACAATGCCCAACTATCGGCTGGATCACGATGAATTAGAAGATTTGGTGACATTCCTATTGGCCCAAAACGGACCTGGGAAAAAACAATCAAACGTCAACTACAAAACAGAGATAACGGAGTGGGAAGCTGGAAAAAAAATGGCTTGGGAAGAGCCTGTAACACCTGCAAAAATTCATGATGTGCGTTACGGAATGACCGTCTTTGCGGTCGAGGGGTGTGCTGCATGTCACAGATTGAAAGGTTATGAATCGAATGTCGGTTTTGCTATTGAGAAAAACAAGCCTTCTTTTGACGTTCTTTATCAAGAGCATCAGTGGTTTCAACAGCTATTTCCCGAGTTTATTAGAGGGACGGCTATTGTCGACACTTTAAAAAAGCACGCTAAGGAGATTAACGAGCGTATTGTAAGTGACGTTAGAGAGGGGAGTCTTCTCGAAGAAATAGAAGAAAGGCATCCTGATACAATCGATTCCTTCTACACCGATTTTAAATTTGCCTCTCGGGCTCAAAATCATCACTTTAAGACATTAATTAAACAGGAAAAAGATGAAAAAAAGCGGGAGTTGCTTACTCAAGAGCTAAAGGAGTGGAAAGAACTCGTTCGTCGCGTATTGATGGTTTACATTCAAGAATATGGTTTGGGAAGGATGATTTGCCCGAAACCTAACTGGTCAGGGATCTACCATTCTGACCAATGGTTGATGGAGCATTTTCGCAACCCAACGTCTCACGTACCCCGTTCCATCATGCCCGTGTTTCCTTTTGACGATACGAAATTCTACGCTTTAACTTATATGCTTGGAAGAGTCGCTAAAGAAAACAACAAGCAGGATAGGCAAGTTTGGAAGCATTTTGGATTTAAACCGGAGATTGCCTTTCAAAAGTATTGCTCTCAATGTCATGGAGAACACCTTTTTGGAAATGGTCCTATTGCAGAATGGATTTATCCGATTCCTAAAAATCTACGAAAAGCCGATTTCTTAAGAAATCTCACGAAGGAAAATGCCTTTCAATCCATTATGCATGGTGTGAAAGGGACTCCGATGCCTCCTTGGGGAGAGCTCGGAAAAGATAAATCTTTTGAGAATAATGAGCCCATTTTGACCGCTCAGGAAGTTACGCAACTTGTCGACTGGCTGTTTTCCTCTTTACCAGGAGGCACTGTTATCCGAGGTACACAGGATATACCAAAATGGCAATACGAACCGGAAGATGTCCTTAGAGAATTACGCCAGGAAGGGAGCGAGCTAAAAGGGAACGAAGAAAGTAGTATTCATTCTTTTTTAAATCCTTTGGGTAATGAGCAATTCCTTGTCTCCCTAAAGCCTATTGTCGGTGCTGTTTCTTCTTTTTCTCCCATAAAGGTAGAAGATGTATTTGATATTGTCCAAGAACCCTCAATTGATGGTGATAAGTCCTCTTACTACATTAAAAAAAAGTTTTACACGCCAGCCAACCTTCTTGAGGGACAACGTCTATTTTATGAAAATTGTGCTCCCTGCCATGGAAGAGAGGCCGATGGTGCAGGACTTCGCGCAGAAGCGATGCACGATGCTAAGCCGCGCATGTTGACCAACCTAGATTGGTTACAAACAAGAGATGACTTGCGGTTATTGCGTTCTATTAAATATGGTGTTCCAGGTACCTCCATGACCCCTTGGGGAGATCAGACAAGTTCTTTGCAAAGATTACAGCTTGTGATGTTTATCCGTTCGCTAACTCAAGCTCAAGAAGAAAAAAACAGCTTTTCAAGAGTTATTTATCGCACTTTTGATAATGCAGAATTTTTAGTGGAAAGAGCTAGAGTAGAAGAGTTTTCTAAGTTAGCTAATCTACAAAAAGAGTATTTTGCTATACGTCAATTACGTGAAGAGTTAGATCGAAATGTGTTAGCTGGATTAGCTGATGCTCAAAAAGCTATGGAAGCTTACCAAAAAGAGCTTGAAGCCGGTGCCAGTCTCGAAATGAAAGAAAAATCTGATCAGCTCTATCAAGAGCTAAGAAAAAAAATCAAACAAGAAAAAGATCTTTATGTAGCTTCCGGGATGGGCTTTATGGTATTGAGCTCAGATGAGGGTTTAGTGAATCTTTTTCTTCAAATGATTGCTATGAATGAAAATCGCTATGTCATGAATGACCACAGGTTGCTTTGGAGCAATAAAAACTTTAGCCTTGATGCTTTTACATCTTTAAAAGATAAAATTTTAAATCACCTGGAAAAGATGATAGCGGAAGAGGAGGGTCAAAAAATGCTCTTGGAAGGGAAAGTGTACTCCTCAGAAACAGTAAAGACTCTTAGGGAGATTGGCTCAAAAATCTCTTCAATTAAAAAACAGAAAGCGCGGTTCCTCAGCAATTTGACAGAATCTTTAACATTAATGCAAGGGCAGAAAGATTTGCTAGAAGCTATCAATAATCCTAAGACGCAATAAGGAGCGAAAATTTTGAACACTGCAGTGGTAAAACAACCCATCATTTTTAATGATCTGCCCGCTAAATGGATGATTTATCCTTCTATTTTATTTATGGTCATCGGCATGGCATTCGGAGTGTTCATTTCCTTCAATGCTTTCATCTTTCCCGATTATTTTTCGGGCGAATACATTACTTTTGGGCGGCTACGTCCTGTCCATGTTGGCCATGTGACGATGTTGTGGCTCATTTCCGCTGACATTGGATTATTTTATTATATGGTCCCACGTCTTTGTGGTGTTCCCCTGTGGAGTCAAAAGCTCGCGTACGTTTCCATCGCTCTCTGGTGGTTTGGTTTAATTCTCGGTACCTATTCCTACCCTTGGGGAACAAATTTTGGTTGGGAATACGCTGAATTACCCACTTACCTGGGACGGATTCCTGTCAAAATGATTTTCACTATAGCATTTATCCTCACTTCATTTAACTTTTACGCAACGATTGTGACAAGACGTTATGAGAAAATGTATGTCTCCTTATGGTATGTTATGGGCACACTATTTTGGACAGCTTTCACTTGGATTGTGGGTAGCTATGCCATTTACTGGGTTGCTGGAGGGATTTCTAGAGTCAATGTCAACTTCTTCTACGTTCACAACCTAGTAGGGTTGATTTTTACTCCTATGGGTTTAGCAATTGCCTACTATGCCTTGCCAAAGCTTGCTAACGTGCCCATCTACAGTCACCGTCTTTCCATGATCGGTTTTTGGTCCATTGCTTTCTTCTATGCATGGATAGGAGCACACCATATCATCCATGGCCCTATGTCACAATGGCTACAAACCCTTTCTATCGTTTTTTCTCTTTGGCTTTTCATTCCTGTTTGGACGGTCGTCACCAACCTCTTTGCGACACTTAAAGGCAACTGGCAGGTTTACAATCGCAACGCGGGCATTCGCTTTTTAGAAATGGGGGTCATTTTTTATCTGATCACTTGCATTCAAGGCCCTCTCATGGCCTTGCGCAATGTTAATGAGATCACATCCAAAACGGATTGGGTAATCGGCCATGCCCACGTTTCCATTTATGCGACATTTACTTTTTTCGCGATTGCTGGAATTTACCAGGCATTGCCTCAACTAACAAAAAAGCCTCTTTGGTCAAAGAGCTTGGCTGATTGGCATTTTTCTTTAAATTTATTTGGCAGTGTTCTTTTCATTTTACCTCTTTGGATTGGAGGTTTTTTACAAGGAATGATGTGGGCTGATTGGGCATCGGGAACAACTTACGCTGAATTTCACAACAACCTTACGCTGCGACCTTTTCTCGATACCGTTGCCGATATGCATACCTGGTGGCTCATGCGTTCCATTGGAGGCACAATTATTTTGATTGGTAATATGTTGTTTGCTTTGAATGTTTATAACACCATCATCTTGCCAGCAAGTGAAGAGGATTCTTCCATCTCTAAAGAGGCTAGAGCAGTATCATGAAGAACAAAATCAGTCACTTTTTTCATTCGATTGAGCTTTCAGCTTGGCTCACATTTACAGGGATTGTTCTTCTTTTTTCTGGTGCGGTGGTGATTACATTGGTTGCCCCTTCGTTTGTTGAACAGACTTGGATTGAACCTACAAGCCCTTACCAAGTGCAAATGTATGAAATAGCTGATCCACATTTTTATATTAGCAGCTCCGGAACAAGAGGGAATGATCTTCAGTTCGTCTACCATTTAAAAAATGACTTTTCTCTCCATTCTTTTAAAGAAACGGAATCTATTAAGATTTTAGCAGACAAGGGTTTAGAGAAATATGTTACAAGAAAAGATGATCCCATTTTGAAATTAACGTCCCGGCTTCTTTTATTACGTAAAGGAGATAAGGTCTCTGAGCACGCACAAGCGGGCTTTGAAATTTTTGAATTATACGATCCGCAAAAAACAGAAGTTTTCGCTTTAGCCCCTACAGATGGTATCTTGCAAGACTGGGTAGATGAAAATTTTGAAATTGTAGAGAAAGAGTATAAAGCTTCCTATCATCAAGGGCCAGGAGTGATCTATGTCAACAATCCTATGGAGTTTAGATTCCGTAGCTACAGCAGCGGCATGCATAATTATTGGCAGTATGATCCCAACGGAAAATCTATAGATAATTTGCAAGAATTGACAAGTGAACCCCTGGCTTTTCGTTCAAGAAAAGAGCTGATTGAAGCTGGAGAGCATATCTATGCGATTGAAGGATGTTGGTACTGCCACACTGATCAAACGCGAACCCTTATCCAAGACCTTGTCTTAAACGGTTCAGATTCCTATCCCGCTCCTCCTTCTTCTCCTAATGAATACATTTATCAGCGGATTACTTTTCCTGGCACGAAAAGAAATGGCCCTGATCTTTCGCGCGTGGGAATCAAAAGGCCCAGTCGAGATTGGCATAAAGCCCATTTTTGGTCTCCTACAACGCAAAACCGAGGGTCAATTATGCCTTCATATAGACATTTCTTCGATTTTGATCCACGTGGAACTTCTCGCTACACTTCAGGTGTTCCCAACTATCAGTTTGAAGCAATTTTTCAGTACTTAATGACAAAAGGGACAAGGATTACGCCCCCGACTCAGGCTTGGTGGGTAGGTAAGGATCCTATTCAAACAAAAGAAATTATCGAAGGGATAAAGACACTGCCATGAATTTAGACAGCTATGGCATTCAAGGAATGGCGTTACACTATGCAACGGTTTTGCTATTTTTTGGAACAGCTCTGCTCATTTTTTTCTACCTTTGGTGGAAAAACCGCTTAGATATGGATGAAAGCCCCAAATTACAAATGTTCCGAGATGAGGATAACAATGGATGAAGAACAAGAAATAGAAATGTATGGCGATCCTGGAATTGCTTCTAAAGATGCGAAGGTTCCCAAATTCTTACTTCTTACCTATGCCATTTTACCTATCTGGGGTTTATTTTCTCTCTATGCTTATTGGGGGGGAAGCTCTGGGTGGCTAGACCGGGGCTATTGGCAGCAATTGCAAAGAGCGGCGAATACTACGTCGTCAGAAAAAAATTACATTGAAATTGAAGCGTTAAAAGAAAGAGAGGAAAAAAGGAGTTAGCACTTCAGCAGCCATTCTAAGGGGAGGAATTCAATGAGATTGCGCAAAAAACCCTGCTTATAGAACTTAAATTTTAACATCAAGCGGCGCTTTTCGAAAAATCCTACTTGATGGAGTCGAGTAAAAGCTTCTAAGGTCTCTCTGTCAGAATGAGATAAAAACTCTGCATAACGCGTTTGCAGGCACTTTGCCTGCTGTAGTTTTTTATGTGCATTAAGGCGTAATTTATTGCGTTCTTTGGGCTGATTGAAGCGTTTTAAAAAAGAAAACATCCCATATCTTTTAGCTCCCGTATCGTTACCCCCATGTTGGCGATAAAGCATTGTTTGCTTATCAATACAAGCGACTTTTCCGAGGGCTATAGCGACAAGGCCAAGCCACCAATCATGCATCACTATATCATGAGGAAAGGGCAGCGCCAAATCTAAAAGAGGACGGTTAGTTAACACTGTGCAACCGGTAATCACATTCTGCACAAGTTGTCTAGAAAGGTAGTGCCCTTTTTCCGGCACCAAATTGGAGTATTTCCAAAATGAGGAATGAATAAGTTGTTGATCCCTGTTGACGATTGTGAGATCTGTATGGACAAGAAGCGGAAATTTCGGCCCGTGAATTTCTTCCAATTGCTGCATTTTTTCTAAACTCTGCGCGACTTTATCTTGTTGCCAGATGTCATCAGCATCTGAAAACATGACGTAGTCGGCGCTGGAGGCTTCCGCGAGTTTTGCGAAGTTACCGATAACGCCATCATTTGTTGGGGAGGAGATGAGCGTGATCTTTCCTGGATGCTCAGCGACAATTTTTTTTATAATGGCTTTCGTGGCATCTTGAGAAGCATTATCTCGAATAATTAAATGAATTAAAGGATAGCTTTGATTCAGAATAGAGGTGATTTGTTCTTCAATGAATTGTTCTCCATTGTAAACAGCTAAAAGGACTTGAACTGTCTTCATCTTTGCTTTGCTAAAGTAAAAAATCCTGATTCTACTCTATAACCCTAAAAAATGAACTAAAAAGAACTTTATATGCGATAAAATCAAAAGTCTTTCTCTTCCTTTAGAATTTATAGACTGGCAGAAGGGGAAGGGATCGGATAGGGTTTCTCAAAATCTCTCATGTAAACTAATTGCGGGATGGGGGGAGATAAGCTTTCTGCGACTAATAGGAAAAGAGCATAGACAATACCGCTGGTTAAAGAAATTAAGAAAGGATTGGTAAAGCCTGAGAGCAGCCACAGCCCGAAGAGAAGAAAAAAGGTCACTTTTAAAATCGAAACGGGCGGAATAATAAGCCTAAAGGAAATAATGCCCACAGGAACAAGCAGTAAGATCATGCCCACCATCCCAAATTGCATGAGGAAAGCCACCCACTGTACTTCATAGGCATGCGGAAGGAGATGGTCGCGGATGCATTGTGGCGTGTAGCCCCCAAGCCCTTGTCCTAAAAATGGACTTTCGTAATAGGCCCCCATCAAAGCGGTAATTTGATCGTGCCTTGTCAAATCAGAATAGTAGTTATCTTTGCTAAAAAGGCGCTTTTCCACAACCTGCATGACTTTTTCTGGAGTGGCGATCACAACACCCACAGCCATTAAAAAAACGGCAAAAATAGCAATCTTAATCATGTGTTTTAATTGAATCGTCATCCAATAAAAGAAAAGGCTGATTAAACACACAAAGAGCAGAAATCGCGAGAAACTTAAAAAATTAGAAAGCAGGCTGACAATAAAAAACGCATAGGTAAATTTTTTGGAAAAATGGAGACCCAGTTCTTTTGCTTGTAGAACGAAATAAAGGATAAATGGAGTAACAATATCAACGGAGGTTTGAATACGCCCTACGCTGCCAAAAATTTCCATGCTCATGTATCTAAGGCCTGTTTTCTGCATGATAACCCACACATTGATGATTCCAAGCACGTGTAACAGCATTAAGAGAACTTTAGACAGGCAATAGGAAAAATTGGCGTAGATAACAACTTTGATAATCTTTTGGCTGGTAATGAGCTTTTGCTTCACAATATAAAAAGTGACGAAGGGGACAAAGAGAGTAATTAAAAAGACTTTAAATTGATCCATTTGCCCTGAAGGGCGTTGCGGATCTTGCTCGACACCAACGATGAACCAAAATAATAAGAAAGCAATGGAGAAAAAGACGATGAGCGTTGCTTGGACTTGGCTACGATTATAATGACGATTGCTCAAGAGATAAAAGATAAAAGAAAAGGCTGTGGCAAAAAATGTTAAGCTTTTTGGCGCAAAAAAACCGTGGTTTCCATCAGAGGGAAGGAGAAGGCCTGTACAGAGCATAAGAAGATAGGTCAAGAGCAAAATTTTCTTAATCATCTTTTCAATGGCAGGTTTAGCATAGCACTATACATGGCTGCCCCTTTTATTAAAATAGTCCTTTCTAAATTGCTAACAAAAGACGGGAGACAGATTGGATAATTCAGGGTGACAAAAAATAATTTTATTGAAGTGTTGATGGTTGCTTTATTAGTAGTAAGATAATTGTAAGTATTTTTTTAATCATTTTTATCTCGACAAGGCAATTTTTTTATTCATTCTCTGGGAATGAAGTAGGAGTATCTATTGAGATCCTGGGGATCATAAGGAGGGAGGGCTAATCCAATTGGAATTTGAGCTTATTAACCTTGACACCAATTCAATTTATCAGACAATATCTGTCCTTCAGAAACTTAAATGATTTTATTTTTTTAATCATGTCAGAAATTAAAGATCCTTCCTTTGTTGTGATTGAACCAAAAACCATACAAGGTGAATATTTTAAAGATCTTTTTAGATTTCGTGAACTCCTCTATTTTTTTTCTCACAGAGATATTATCGTGAGATATCGCCAGGCTTTTTTTGGCATTTCTTGGGCTATTGTGCGCCCTCTTCTTACAATGCTAATGTTTACCCTTATCTTTGGGCGGATCGCTCATCTTTCTTCAGGGAGCACTCCCTATTCCGTTTATGTTCTCGCAGGTATGATCCCTTGGCAGCTTTTTGCTAATACAACAATTGATACGTGTCATTCCTTGTTGAATAATGCTCATTTGATCACTAAAATTTACTTTCCTCGTATGATTATTCCGATCAGCCAAACCATGGTGCACTTAGTCGATTTCTGTGTTAATATCGTGTTCATTGCTTTATTAATGATATTTTTCCAAATTGAATTAACGCGCAATATTGTGTTCTTTCCCCTATTTATTTTGCTTATCCTGACTCTATGCACAGGTTCGGGCCTTTGGCTTTCTGCTTTGACGGTGAAGTACCGCGATTTCAAAATCATCATCCCTTTTGTCATGCAGTTCGGTATGTTTTTATCTCCTGTCGGTTATGGCACTTTCGTAATACCGGAGGAAATTAGGTTGCTTTACTTTTTAAATCCTCTTGTCGGAATCATCGATGGTTTCCGCTGGTGTTTGTTTGAAACAACTCATCCTTATATTTTCGTTTCCATTGGATTTTCTATTTGCATCTCCCTCTTTTTGCTTGTTTCAGGCTATATGTATTTTCGTTCTACAGAGCGCTCTTTTGCAGATCAGGTTTAGTTTATGGCACGCATTATCGAAGTTCGAAATCTCTCAAAAAAATACCTTATTTACCATGAATTGCAAAGTGCTTATTCCACGCTTGTAGAAACGTTATCCTATGGAACGAAAAGGTTACTTAAAAGAATCAATCCCTTTGCTAAAAACCCCCTTCCCCCTCTCAAAGCATGTGAAGAATTCTGGGCTTTGAAAGATGTGAATATTGAAATCGAAGATGGCGACCGTATCGGTATCATTGGGAAAAATGGTGCTGGGAAATCCACTTTTTTAAAGATTATTTCTAGAATTATTGAACCCACGTCGGGTTGGTTAAAAATCAATGGGCGTGTAGCAAGCCTATTAGAGGTTGGTACAGGGTTTCACCCCGAGTTAACAGGGAGGGAAAATATCTTCCTCAATGGCGCGATTTTAGGAATGAAAAAAAGCGAAATTAAAAAAAAGTTTGACGAAATCGTTGCTTTTTCAGAAATTGAGCAGTTTCTAGATACGCCTGTAAAGCGTTATTCCAGCGGAATGTACACACGTCTAGGATTTGCAGTTGCCGCCCACCTAGACCCTGACATTTTAATTATTGATGAAGTGCTTGCCGTTGGAGATATTCAGTTTCAAGAAAAATGCTTTAAAAAAATTAATGAGCTTGGGAAATCTATCCGCACGGTTCTTTTTGTCAGCCATAATCTACCTGTGATCGCAAGCCTTTGTAACAAGGGTGTGCTTTTTGAAAAGGGAAAAATAAAAACGCATGGGGCTATCGATAAGTGTGTCAATGAATACCTTTGCACACACCGTACAATCGGTTCTCTTTGGGAAGGAAACCTAGGAGATGATTTCTTAAGGATTTATAAAGCGTATCTTACCCCTTCAGATCTTTCCAAAAATTTCTATAGCGCAGGTGAGATGGCTTCAATTACCTTAGAGTATGAAGTGATCAAGTCCCTTCCAGACTTTGCTCTGGGCTTTTGTATTTTTAATTCAAGAGGGCAACTCCTTGCTCGTTCTTTTGTAGGAGATGAAGCAAAAATATTTAATCAATTCTCAACACTAGGAAAACACCGCCTCTCTTACTCCTTTCCAGTAAATTTCTTTAGGGATGATGAATACTACATCTATGTTTTTTATGGGCGATTTGGCAAAGAAAACATGCTTGGTGATCAGATTGGACTTAAACTACCCGTTTACTCCCCAAATATGACGACGAATTACTCAATGCGCAATGCCTTAATCGATGGAGTCTTTCTCGGTGCGGATTGGGTGTTGGAATAGGCTATGGCAAAAATTGTTTTATGGTGTAACGATGTCATCGGTAAAAAAATGGCCGGACCTGCCATTCGTTACTGGGAATTTGCAAAAGCTTTATCCAAACACCACGAAGTCATCCTCTTAGCAAAAAATGGAGAGCAGGACTTCGAAGCCCCTTTTAAAATCTTAAAAAATAGCCTTCGTCATTTGCGTCGCGTATTGCCCTCTTCAGTCGCTTTGATCACTCAAGACGTGCCTCCGATGATGGCTTTCCTTGCAAAATTGCAGGGTGTTCGGATAATTCTAGACGCCTACGATCCTGTTGTCTTGGAAAACTTAGAAATTTTTAAAGAGAGGAGCGCCTTTCAAAGAAATTATCATTATGATGCGATTTCTACAAGCCAGCTTTTTTCATTTCGCATGGCAGATTTTATTATTTGTGCCAATGAACGCCAACGAGACCTATGGCTCGGGTTATTAATGGGATTGCGTTTGCTGACTCCTCAAACCTACTCTAGTGATTGTACTCTTCGTTTTAAGCTAGATGTTGTTCCCTTTGGCCTGCCCACCACGCCTCCTTGCTCTTCAGGCGTTGGCTTAAGGCAAAAATATGGCCTAGATAAAAAAGCAAAGGTTCTTTTATGGGGGGGAGGCATTTGGAACTGGTTTGATCCGCTTACTCTTATAGAAGCCCTCCATCTTGTTTTAGCGGAGAGGCAAGATGTTTACCTCGTCTTCATGGGTATCAAGCATCCTAACCCTACCGTACCTGAAATGAAAATGGCACATGCTGCTTTAGAATTGGCAAAAAAATTGGATCTTTTCGATAAACATGTTTTCTTTAACTTCGACTGGACTCCCTACGAAGAGCGCCAAAATTTTTTGCTCGACGCAGACATTGGAGTTTCCACCCATTTGAACCACTTAGAGACAGCCTTTTCTTTTAGAACACGTATTTTAGATTACATCTGGGCAAAGCTGCCGATGGTTTCTTCTGAAGGGGACTATTTTTCCGAACTGATTAAAGAAAAGGCTCTTGGGGAAGTTGTTCCCTGTCAAAATGTTCAGGCATTGGCACATGCGATACAAAATCTCCTTCAATCTGAAAATAGCGCAGGCATTAAGCAGCGCTTAGAAGTACTTCAAAAAGAGATGTTTTGGGAAAAAATTATTGCTCCAATCGAAGTTGCAGTTGAAAGGTTTCTCAACGAAAAGAAACCCACCCTCTCTTTTTCTAATCTGAAAGAAATCCTAAAGGCGTTTTTAAAAATGCGCGGTCCTGAAAAAGTCTTTAAAAAAGCCCTTTCTCTCCTACGGTCTTAAGCTTTGCTCGCAAGTGCGTTTTTCCTTAGATATAGGAGACACAGTCTAGCAAAAAATAAGACCTTATAGGACTACCATAGCCCTATAAGGAAGTTTTTTTAAGTTTTAACGTTTTTCAATAATGCATAAGCTTCCATAAAATTGGATAGAGAGAATATTTTCTTGAAAATAGTTAAGTTCAGCCCTTAAAACAGGGGGCATTTTTTCGATATCAGCGCAACCGGTTCGTGCTGAAGGAAAATTGATATAGTCAACTAATGTTTGCAGTGTTTGCACCATTGTCCCTTCTCCTGCCTTAGGCTCTTCTTGTGTGCCGTTCCCACCGTAGCTTGTCCAATACGAAGTGCAAAGATCTTCGATAATGTATAATCCTCCACTTTTTAGAAGTGGGAATAGAGAAACAAAACTATTGAACTGCTGCTCCATGCGATGGCCACCATCATCGATGATGATATCAAAATCTTTACCTACGTTCTGCGCAAAGGTATGCAATTGGTTTAAGTCTGCCTGATCTAAAAAAAAGTATTTGGATGTTGGGGAATAGTATTCGATACTTTGGGGGTTAATATCGATAAAGTAAAGATCCCCTTTTGGAAAATAGAGGTCCCACATTTTAACTGAGCAGCCTTTATTAATTCCTATTTCAAGGAATTTAATAGGCTCATTCTTTAATTTTGCAAAATGTTTTGCATAGATTTTCGTATAGTTATGAAAAAGGGAGCTTTTATCTGTATTTGCTTCAACAGCCAATCGATCTAGACAAGCGTATTCTGTAGATTCATCCGCGGTAAGTGGATTTAAGCTAGCGAGCAGGAAGAGCGCAGAATAAAAAAAGTTTTTCATCTTGAATTCCTAGGTTTTGAATAATAAATGGGAGCAATGTTAGGTGATATAGCAGCTTTATAAGGGGTTGTCAAATTTATGTTTTACAATGGAATGGGATAAGGCCCTTTAAAAATAGATAAGGGGGCCCTCTCGCTAGCTTTTTAGCTAAAAAATTACAGTCTCGATATAGGATACATGGTAGCATAGACTGCTAGGTGAAGTTGATTGACTCTAATGTCGCGATTTGGTATCAGTGTCAACAACATAGGCCTATTTAGTGCATTTAAAACCTTTATCTTTAGGAGATTTTGCAGTTCTTTGGCACACTTTTCCTGCATATAAAGATTTTAAATCTCCTGATATTGTCGTCTAAAAAAAGTTTAAATTTAAGAGCCTACCTATGGGTAGGATCTTTTGAATAGCTATTTTTGCCGATCTAGTAAAAAAATAGCTGGAAGCGATATTCTTATGTCAGAAATACCTTTAGTTTCCGTAATCTTTCCTATAGAGCGATGGGATTTTTTATCGCAAAAGGCTTTATCTTCCTTAAAAAATCAGACCTATCAAGCCATCGAAATTATTCCCGTATGGTGTGGATCTGAAAAGATAGGCAGTGAGGTGTTAAATTGCTTCCCGACAGGCCTGCATACAGCAGAAGAATCTTCGATTTATGAAGGCATGAATCTGGGGATAGCACAGGCTAAAGGCTCTTTTGTTACTTTCTTAACCCAAACGAATTGCTATGCTCATGATCGCATAGCAAAATGCGTAGAAAGGTTGCAGCTAGAAGAAGCAGAATGTGTCTTTACCCAAGTCCATGGGATTGATGAGGTAGATCAAACCCTGCCGCGCGACCATTTTTTCTGGAAATGGCGACAAGATTGGGAATTTCAGTCTGATTTACTTCCTACGGTGGGCTTTAAACTTCTAAATGAAATGGCTCCTGTCTCTATCGGTAACGTTGTTTTTGCAAAAAGACTAATAGATGAGGTGGGTTCTTTTACTTCCAGTCCCTATGCTGCATATGACTACCTGTTAAGAGCTCTCCTTATCGCTGAACCTATTTTTTTAAAAGAAACTCTTTTTTATTATCGTTTTTTGGGACGAGACAAACAGATCTCACCAGAGCCTTTTTTAATAAAGGGTGAGGTAGGTTCATCGATGCGCAAAGATTATTTGCTGCGGCTAGTCTCTCCTCCTCAAAATAAGCTGGCTCCTTGTCATCATTATTGGCCGATGATATTTTCCTCATTTCGTATCGGTCAAGAAATGGACGCAGAGATGGGCCAACAACTCCAAGAGATTACCTTAAAGGGAGCGAATGATAGTGAAACATTTACACAAAAGAAAAAAAGTCGTCTAGGCAAAGTCTCTCTACTCATTCACGATCTTTCCCTGTCTGGAGCCCCGAGAGTTGCGGCTGATCTTGCTCTAGCTCTTAAAGAAAATGGCTACGAGCCTAATGTCATTTCTTTTGCCGATGGGCCCTTAAGAGCTTTTTTTGAAAGGCATGACATCCCTATTTCTTTTATTTCTTCTAGGACACGCTACTGGTTTTTTCAAAAAAAATTTAAAAAAGCTGCTCTCTTGTTATCCATGGCCTGGCAGATGTTTAAGCAATCAGGGCAAACGACGATAGCTGTTGCTTCACTGACTTGGCCGGCTTTATTTATTGCCACGCTTGCCTTTCCTTTCCGTAAATTTGTTTGGTATTTGCATGACTCCTATGCCCCAGAAGGAATTATTGTTGATGGTTTACCATTTAGATTATTCCAGAAATGTTTGGCACGTCGCAATTTGCGTTTTTGGTTTGGATCGAATGCGACGCGATTGATCTGGGAAAATGCGGAAGTGCAGGGGAAGGTTGTTTATTGGAGTGGCATTCCTAAAAATGAAACGCCAACAGTAAAAAAAGAAGCCTTAAAGGCGATTCTTTCTGTTGGTGCTGGATACCCAAGAAAGGGAGCGCATTTTCTATTGGAAGCTTTCCTTCATTGTGCCAAAGAAAAATGGATTCCTGATGATGTCACTCTTACGATTGTCGGATTTTCTGACTCTCTTCAAGATCTAAAAGACTTTGTGAGTGATATGATTTATAAAGTTCATGCATCAGCTTTTGCAGAGCGTATTAAACTTGTTAAATCTATAGATGAGGCTCAGTTGGACCGCTTATATGATCAATGTGATCTTTATGTACAACCCTCTTTTCTTGAATGTCTGCCTCTAGCAATGCTAAAAGCAATGTCGAAAGGCCTTCCGGTGATTACAACCCATGTAGATGGTTGCAATGAAGCGATTAAAGACGGGGAAAATGGCTTTACCTGTCCGCCTCGGAACAGCCTTCTCTTAGCTAAAAAGTTGGCTGAGGCCGTGAATCAACCTCAAGAAGCACAAAGGCTTGGTGCTGCTGCTAAGAGTACTTTCAATGAAAAATTTTCATTAGAAGCAACTAAGTCACACTTTTTCTCTGCTTTGACAGAAGAAGAAGATCAAGGCGCCTACACCACCTGCGTCACTCATAATTTAGATAAAAAATCGATGCCCTTAAGCGAGCTTGTTTGAATGATTGGATTAACGGGTGCAACGGGATTCATCGGCAGCTACATCGTGCCAAGCCTCTCCTATGCAAAAAGGGTTTTAGTGAGAAACACCATGCCACGTGTGAATCTTATGGCTGGTGATGAAGTCTTTGTAGGGGACCTTTGCCATAAAGAGCAGATGCATAGTTTTGTCCAAAATTGCCCCTTTCTACTTCATCTCGCCTGTAATTCTAATCCTCTGTTTTCTTCCGGACGTTTGATTGCCGACCTTGAAAGTAATCTTCTTCCTACCATTCAGCTATTTGAAACCTATGCGGTCCAAAATCCGAATGGACACATCATTTTTGCAAGTACTGGTGGGAATATGTATGAAGATCTACACAGCTCGGCTCCTAAAAATGAAGAGGATCTCCCTCACCCAAGATCCGGCTACAGCGTGCACAAACTGGCGGCAGAACACTATCTTCGGTTAATTGCGTCGTCTTATGGAATAAAAGCGACAATCCTGCGTCTTAGCAATCCCTATGGAGCAATAGTAGATAATAAACGCAGGCAGGGATTAATTGGCGTGGCGTTTGCTAAACTGCTTAGCAATGAGCCATTGCTTGTCTACGATTCTATAAAAACGCTTCGGGACTACATTCACTTAGAAGATGTAGTTCGGTTCCTACGGTGCATTATTGAACAATCTTCCCGTAATAATAATATAGAAATTTACAATGTTTCATCCGGGGTGGGATTATCAATCGCACAGGTAATTCATGAGGTTGAATGCGTGACTGGTAAAAAATTAAAGGTTGAATACACCCAGGAAGGGACCAAAATGACACCCTCGTGTAGCATTCTAAGCTGGCAAAAAGCCTTTCAAGACCTGGGGTGGAGACCGACCATTAATTTTAATGATGGGCTTAAGATGATGCTCCAATTGTCTGAAAAACTTCAGCATCTTTAAAGTACTTTCCTGCCAAGTCTTTAGGAGAAAGAATGGGTTTTTTCTTATTCGGCCATTCGATAGCTAAATCGGGATCATCCCATCTTAACGAGCGATCAGAAGAAGCATCGTAGTAGTTAGTAACTTTGTAGATCACATCGGCATTCTGAGAGACGACAAAGAATCCATGAGCGAATCCAGGCGGAATCCAGATCATTTTTTTGTTTTCTCCCGAAAGATAAATGCCTACCCATTTGCCAAAAGTTGAAGAGCCTGCTCGCAAATCAATAGCGACGTCATAAACTTCTCCATGAGCTACGCGCACTAATTTTCCTTGAGGATTTTGAATCTGGTAGTGCAATCCACGCAAGACATTCTTCACTGAAAAAGAATGATTGTCCTGAACAAAAGGTTCATCGATTTGAAGCAGATCTTGGATAAGACGCTGGTTATAGCTTTCTAGAAAAAAGCCTCGCTCATCCTTAAACACTTTCGGCTCTAGAACTTTTATGTCCGGAATTTTAGTAGTAATGACATCCACAGTTATTCTCCATTTAGGCATGGAATGAAATATAATTAAAAACTTTCTTTTTTGGTAGCAACAACTCTAAGAGCAACACGATTTTTGTGTTATTTTGCAATAAGAAATCTTAATAGGCAATGTAGTACACAGTCTCTATATTTAAGAGGCGAATTAGTAATGTATTGATCGGAATTAGCAGGATTTGTTAGAAAATCTAGTATTTCTCCTATTTTAAGGAACTTATGGCCATCGACAACCCTTTAGTCTCAATTATTATCCCAATTTACAATCATGAGACATATGTTGAAGAAGCGCTATATTCTGTCTTTTATCAAACTTATGAAAATCTGGAAATCATTTTAATTGATGATGGCTCAAAAGATAGGAGCGTTTCTGTTGTTGAAGCTTGGCTAAAGCAACATTCCGACCAAGTAAAAAATCGTCAATGGACGTTTTTAAAACAGAAAAATCAAGGAGCGCACCATACCATAAACAGAGGTCTTCATCTCGCAACAGGCGATTTTTTAACCATTTTGAATTCGGATGACTTCTATCATTTAAGACGCATTGAGCTTTTAGTAAAAAAGGCTGAGCAAGAAAAGGGAGAATTCATTTTTAGCCGCGTCCATGCTGTTGATCAAACGGGAAAAAGCGCTCCCAGAGGTAACTGGTGGTGGACTTGGTACGAAAGAGCGATGCTCCAGCTTGCTTTGTTGCCGACGATAGGCTTCAAGCTTCTGCAAGATAATATCACCGTTTCAACGGGAAATCTGTTCTTCTCTCGACGAATTTTTCAGGAGGTTGGCGATTTTAAGGATTTAAAACTTGCTCACGATTATGACTATGTGATGCGGGCGCTCGCTTTAACAGAGCCTCTTTTAGTACCGCAAGAACTTTATTTTTATCGTCTGCACGCTGATAATACTGCACCTAAGGTTTTGCATTTAATCGAACAGGAACTTTGCGAAATTTATCGGACTTACTTGTCGCTTACATATGCTCCTCCTAAAAATCTATTAGCCCCATGCCAGCATTACTGGCCTGTCACCTTTTCAATGCATAGGCAAAGGTTAGCTCTGGACCGCTCTCTATCTGTCTATCTCGACCATCGTCCTAAACGACATGCCGAGGCCGCTTTAAAAGAAGTTCGGGAAAGTTCTAAGGGAGAAGCTGTAACTTTAATTACCCATGATCTTGCCATAAGCGGTGGCCCTAATCTTCTTTGTGATTTAGCGATCGCCCTTAAGGAAAATGGGTATGCACCAAGCGTCCTTGCCTTTAATGAGGGTCCACTAAGAGAAAAACTCCAAAAAAACAATATTCCTTTAAACGTTCTTCCCTTTCCCTACGAAAACATGCCAACTTCTAAGTTTAAAAAAGCCTGGCTTGCTTTAAAAATTGCGTTTGCTCTTTGGAAAGAGAAGGGGCAAAAAGTTATTGGTAATACTAGCCTTTCTTGGCCGGCTATTTTAGTCGGAGCTCGAGTGTTTCCTAAGAAGCAGTTTTTTTGGTATATCCATGAATCTTGCGGTCCAGACGCGATTATTAAAGGAAACATGGCAAGCAAGCTTTTGGCAAAAGCAACTGCGAGCAAAAAAATCCAGTTTTGGTTCGGTTCCAAGGCAACAAGAAAAATTTGGGATGGTTTTGGAATTACAGGCCAAGTCGCTTATTGGAGTGGAATTGGCAGAAAACATCCAAAAGAAATTGAAGAGCGTCCTATCCAACGCATTCTTTCAGTTGGTTCTGGAGAACCTCGGAAGGGATTCCATTACCTTGTGGATGCCTTTATTACTCTAGCAAAGGAAAAGCGCATTCCAGAAACTGCCACGCTAACTCTTGTGGGTTTTTCAGATCGCTTAGCGGATGGGCAAAATCTTTACAGCGATTTAGTTTTAAAGGTATTACATGCTGGATTAAAAGACCGAGTGAATTTTTTACTGAAGGTGGATCTGCAGGAGCTTGAAGAGCTTTACCAAAGATGCGACTTGTACGTTCAAGCTTCCACAATGGAATGTCTTCCCCTCTCTTTGCTTCAAGCTATGTCTAAATGCTTACCCATCATTACTTCAGATGCTTATGGCTGTACAGAAGCAATACAAGATAAGGTTTCAGGCTATGTTTTTCCTGTACGCAACCCTAAAATTTTAGCAAAGTGCATCGAGGAGGCGATTAAGAACAAAGAGCAGAGCCATCAGTACGCAAAAAAAGCATTGGAGCTCTTTAATAACAGGTATGCAAAAGAGGTAAATGTTGCGCAGCTGCTAGAGAGAATTGCTCATTAGAGTCATTTTAATAGGATCTCTTTATTATACGCTTCTGCAAATCCCCACTTTTGCGTTTTGAAAATCCTATTCGTTTTTGGGATTTTGGCAGTTTTAATCCTATTACGACTTTGGCAAAACAAGAAGAGGGGAAGAGCTTCTATTACCGAATGTAGCTATTTTCAGCCTTTACTTGGGAAAGCCATTCTTGATATTCTATTTGATAATAACACCTCTTCGTTTGCCTTCGGACATCTGCTTAGACCAGAAACAATAGAGGAAAATTTCCTTATTATACGCAATGAAAGAGACCTTTGGGCTGAAGCAAATCCTGCAAAAGTTGCGGAAATCCGAAAAGAGATAAAAGAAGAGACTCACCTAGTAACAAAATGAAATACCTAAGACGATTGGCAAGCTATTTCCTAAAAACCTTAATTATTTTTGTTGTTTTGATACGCACTGTTATTTTCCTTCTAAAGGGTGTATGGAGAGGAAAACTTTGGCAGCGTTTTAAAAAACTGGTAGCTCTTATCTATTCTTCTCTATTTCAGTTTCAAAGGGCACTTAAAAATTATGAAGAAGAGGGTCTTGATGATTTTTTCTTTAACTCTCCTTACAATCAAAAAGCTTTGCTTAAAATTCGCCATTTAGCAGAAGGTCTCCACTCGCTACTCCCGAACGCAGCCGATTTTTTCTATTCTTTTATTGTTGTTGTAGACCATCCAACTCCAGAAAACTTTAAGCTTTTTTTACAGTCTGCAATTGAGCAGTCAGCTCCTCACAAAGAAATTTTAATTGGCTTCAAAGGGAGACAGCAAGAAAATGTTTATGCCGTTTACCGCAAATTTTCCCTTGAGCATCCGCATCTTTTTTCTGACTTCTCTTTTGAAGAAAGCTCTTCTTCTTCAATAGCTAACCAACTTGCTGAAAAAGCGAAGGGCAATTACTTGATTTTAGCAAATGAAGAAGGACTGATGCGCCCGGATATGCTTTACCGTTATGAGCAAACTGTTCGCTTATTGCAGCATAAAGGACATTTGATCGTGTATGGAAAGGAAGCGCGCATTAACAAGCGCGGGCGTGTGGAAGATACCACAGAATCTACCAAACTAGAGTCTCTTGATTTACCTTACTTATTTTATAATTTTTACCATGGGGCGCTGCTGATTTCGAAAAACCTATGGCAAAAACTAGAAGGCTTCGATGAAGCTTATGAAGGGGCTGCTCTTTATGATTTAATTTTAAGAGCGGGAAAAGAGCAGTGCCATTTTGTTAAAGTTCCCGTGCTTCTTTCCTTAATTAGAGAGGATAGATTAACAGAGGAGAAGCAGCTGAGTGATTGTCAAGCCGCTATGCACGCTTTTAAAACCTATTTAAGTAATTCAGGGCTTTCTTGGCAAGTTTCTCCTGGCTATTTTTGGGGATCTTTGCGAGCTGAGCCAAGTTTAGAGATCCTTCCACACGTTCATGTCATCATCCCTTATAAAAATCAAAAAGACCTTACACTTAATGCGATTCATCATATTTTAAGGCAAAAAAATGTTAAGGTTGTGGTCACTGCTGTTGACAATCGCAGCGAGGATCTCTCCATTAGAGAGGAGATCAGAAAATTAGGCTGCGAAGTTTTGGCTATCAATGAACCCTTTAATTATTCGCGATTAAATAATTTAGCTGTGCAGTATTCTCAAGTTGGCCATGAGTGCGATCTCCTATTTTTTATGAACAACGATGTCGATTTAGAGGAAAATGCCCTCTTGGAAATGTGCCGATGGATTCATCAGCCTCGAATTGGAACGGTGGGTTGCCGCTTGCACTACCCGGATGGCTTATTGCAATGCGGGGGTGTTGATATCAATCTAGAATGGCCGAAACGCTACACAGGATGGGATATCCTACAAAAAAAATTGCCTTTTCAGGATTTGGATATTCAGAGAATTTTGCGTATTAGCGATGGAGTAAATGGGGCAAGCCTCCTTATTCGAAAGGCATTATTTTTAGAGATCGAGGGATTTGATGAAATTTGGTATCCTATTGCACATAGTGATACAAATCTTTCTGCCAAAATAAAAAACAAAGGCCTTCTTAACTTCTATACGCCCTTTGCTTATGGTGTGCATCACGAAACTGTAACGCGCGAGGTCAGCTTTATGGAAGATTATGAGAACTCTGCATGGTTAGATGAACAGTATTTTAGCGCCAAATCTTTAATAGGAGCATAAATGGAAAATGATGAGTCTTGCTGTCCGATATGTGAAAAAACAGCACCTCTTAAAAGCCAGGAACAGTATGGTTATCAATCAACAAAAAAATATGCTATTTACCACTGCGATCACTGCTCTACAGCATTTGCTTCTCCTTTAAAAGTTGATGAAAGCATCTATAATTGCATTTATTCCAAAGCGAGAGAAGTTCCAGGCTATGATCGTTATTACGACTATGCTGAAAAAGTTTTAGAAGTGCCAAGCCCGCTTGATTATCTGGCCAATGCTGAAGATGTCTACTGGGGCATACGGCAGTTTTTAAATAGCAAAACACGCTCTCTGAGAATTTTAGAAGTCGGCTGTGGTTTTGGTTATTTGACCTATGCCATTAAAAAGGCAGGTCACGATATTAAAGGTATAGATATTTCTAAAGTTGCCGTTGAAAAAGCTGCTGAGCGCTATGGAGATTTGTTTTCCTGTATCGATGTAAGAGAAATGGCTCAATCTGAAGGACCAAGCTATGATCTTATTATTTTTACTGAAGTCATCGAACATATCGATAATGTTAAAGAGTTCATGCGTGCAGTCAACAAACTTCTTATCCCCGGTGGGCATTTATTGGTCACGACGCCAAATAAGACGCCTTACCCTCAAGATGTTTTATGGGAAACAGAGCCACCGCCAGTGCATTTATTATGGCTCTCAGAGAACTCCATGCGCCATTTAGCAAAAGAGATGAACCATCGGGTCGATTTTATTGATTTTCAGCCTTTAAATCGCAAAGAGTTTTTAGAACTTGGTTGCTACTTTAGCCCTACAACGAGCATTCGCGACTACACTCCGACAAGACTACCAAGGCTCGATGAAAAGGGAAATGTGATGAAGGAGATGCCCACTTCAGTGCATGCTCTTCCAGAATTTTTGGATCGTCTTCAGCCTCCTTTACAGAAGAAAAGTTTTTTAGAAAGGGCTGTTTGCAAAATTGCTAGGTCCGTTCCTCAAATGAAAAAAATTCAATTGCAACTTGAGGCTTATTTTAAGCGCAAAGAATTTCAGAAAAAACTGGAGGCGATCCCTCATACAAGACCGACTATGTGCGCTATTTTTACAAAAGTTTAAAGCAGGGGCGAGGGTTCTATAAGAGCCTATTGACAAATTTGAAACAGCAGTTTTAAGATTTCTTCTTTTATTTTTAAGATCTAAGGATTACCTATGAAAGGCATTGTTTTAGCAGGTGGAAGTGGAACACGGCTTCATCCAATTACGTTAGGCGTTTGCAAGCAGCTGCTACCTGTTTATAACAAACCCATGATTTACTACCCTTTGTCTCTGTTACTTCTGGCCAATATTAAGGAAATCCTTATTATCACGACACCTGAAGATCAAATGCAATTTCAAAGGCTTTTAGGGGATGGCTCCAAATTAGGAATTTCCTTGTCGTATGCTGTTCAGGACAAACCGAATGGTCTTGCTGAAGCCTTTATTATCGGGCGAGATTTTGTGGGAAAAGATTCTGTTGCCCTCGTCCTTGGAGACAATATTTTTTATGGGAATCATTTAGGGCCTCTTTTACAGAAAGCGAGAGAGCGTAAGCAAGGGGCAACCCTCTTTGGCTATCAGGTCAAAGATCCGGAGCGATATGGTGTTGTAGAAATGGATAGTGAAGGCAATGCCCTTTCATTGGAAGAAAAACCTAAAAACCCCAAATCGAATATTGCCGTAACCGGTCTTTATTTCTACGATAATCAAGTGTTAGATATCGCCAAAGGCCTGAAGCCTTCTCCTAGGGGAGAGCTCGAAATCACAGATGTCAACAAGGAGTATTTGGCCAGAGGACAGGCTTATGTCAATATGATGGGCAGGGGATTTGCCTGGTTAGATGCTGGAACCTATGAAAGTCTAATGCAAGCTAGCCATTTTGTGCAGGTGATTGAAGAGAGGCAAGGCCACTGCATTGCCTCCTTAGAAGAAATTGCTTACCGTCAAAAATTTATCACACAAGCCCAGCTAAGAGCGCTCGGAGAGAAGCTCGGAAAAAGCGGTTATGGCAAGTACTTGAGTGAAATCGTAGCGAATGAAGAGAGTTTGGTAAAATGAAACAAAGAAAAATAACGAATATCCTTGTAACGGGTGGTGCAGGCTTTATTGGCTCAGCTTTTATCCGTTATTTACTGCAAAAAACTTCTTTCATAGGAACATGTGTCAATCTGGATCTTTTGACTTATGCTGGTAATCTGCAAAATCTTAAAGAGGTTGAAGGTCGTTCCCAATATGTTTTTGCCCATGGAGATATTCGTAACGAGGGATTAGTAGAACACCTTTGTCAGGAAAATGCCATTGACACGATCATTCACTTTGCTGCAGAGAGTCACGTCGATCGTAGTATTCTTGGCCCACAGGCGTTTATTGAAACAAATATCATAGGTACATTTCATCTGCTCGAGGTTGTCAGAAAGAATCCCCATATCCATTTTCATCATGTTTCTACGGATGAGGTTTATGGCTGCCTAGGAGACACTGGATTTTTCACAGAGGAGACGCCCTATAAGCCAAATTCTCCTTACTCAGCCTCCAAAGCCTCTTCCGATCACCTTGTGCGTTCTTATGGGAAAACTTACGGCCTATCAACGTGTATCTCTAATTGCAGCAACAACTATGGCCCTTACCATTTCCCGGAAAAGCTGATCCCTTTGATGATTTTAAATGCCTTTCAAGGAAAGCCTCTTCCTATTTATGGAGATGGTAGTAATGTAAGAGATTGGCTCTATGTTGAAGACCATGCTTCAGCCCTTTATGCTCTTTTGGAAAATGGACGCAAAGGGGAGACATACAATATCGGTGGAGAAGAGGAATGGCGTAATATCGATCTTGTCAATCTGATCATTTCGACAATCGCTGAGATTCAAGGTCATGATTTAGAGTCGTTGCAGTCTTTGCTTACCTATGTTAAGGATCGCCCAGGACATGATTTCCGCTATGCAATTGATTGTAGCAAAATTAAAAAAGAGATTGGGTGGCATCCTACGCGTTCTTTCAGAGAGCGCATTCGTGAAACCATTCTTTGGTACATGCAGAATGAACAATGGGTAAGCAATATTTTAAATGGATCTTACCGGGAATGGGTCGAAACGAACTACCGTACGAGGTAGCCTCTCCTCTAGCTGTTGACCGCTTTTGCTTAATAGACATAATGTGATCGCACTCCCAACTTAAGGAAGCGCGATCACATTATGTCTAATAGAAAAATCGCCCTTCTGTTAGGCAGGGGTGAAGTCGAAACGTTCTCTTTATCATTTAGCATAGAAAAAGCAATAGGTCTAACCAACGGCTTCATGGGCTTTTTCTGAGAAGAGTGCGGATCCATCAAGAGCTTTTTGCTAGAGAAAAACTCTGTGCATCCAACTAATATTAAGTAACTTATTAAGAAAGCGGGGAAGTAAAGATCTCTATTGCGTTATGCATAATTTTTTTAGTATGTTATAGTTTCTTCTATGCATGACGATAAAAATTCTTTTCATTTACATCTGCTCAGTGGGTGGCGCTTTTCCGCCTTGTTTTTGATTCTCTCTATGACCATTCTCGGCTACCTTCTTTTTACACTTTGGGCTGGCTGGGAAAAAGTCGCTTATGCTTTTTCTGAAGTAGGATTAAAAGGCGTCCTCGTTCCCATCTCTTTAGCATGTCTTGGCTACATTTTTAGGTTTATTCGCTGGCAGCATTTTCTTCATGTGATGGGGCATCATGTGCCTTTTTTTAATAACCTTAGAATTTATATTGGAGGCTTTGCCTTTTCTGTTACTCCAGGGAAGGCTGGCGAAGCTTTGCGTAGCGTATTTTTAAAAGATTATAATGTTCCCTATCGGGAGAGTTTTGGAGCGTTCTTTGCGGAACGTTTTTCGGACGTCATGGCATGTGTTTTGCTCTCTTTAGGGGGATTTCTCTACTGCCAGCAAATGCGTCCTTTCTTATTTTTATTTCTGGGGTTTGTTACTACAATTCTCATTTTGATCCAAAATAGTTTATTTCTTAAATGGCTTGAGGGGTTCTTAAAAAGAATGGCTCCCGAAAGGTTCTCTAAGTATGCAGAATTTGCCTTTGAAATTATTCTTTCTTTTAAAAAATGCTTTAGTGTAGCGAATTTAACTTTAGGGATTTTACTTGGGATGGTTGCTTGGGGGCTTGAAGGAGTTGCTTTTTATTATTTGCTAACGAGTTTAAATGCTTCAATTAGTTTGCACATTGCCGTTTTCATTTATACGTTTTCTCTTCTAATTGGCGCGATGACCTTCCTTCCAGGAGGGCTTGGAGGCGCAGAAGTTGCGATGCTGCAATTTTTATCTTTATATCATATCCCCTCTTCTATTGCCGTAGCGGTAACGATTGTGATTCGCTTAACCACAATTTGGTTTTCTGTCTTACTTGGAATGCTACTTCTGCCACGCCATCAGTTAAAGATCAAAAATTAACGATTCTATTATAGCTTACCTTTCAAGCATGATTTATGTTTCCTCTTGCTTGGAAGGCCAGAAGTTTCTTTATTACATGCAATTTTCATCAAGGCCTCTTTATGGATCAGCCGAGAATAAAGTTACATGATGAACCTAGATTAATATTTTTTTTTGCTATGCTTTAGTGTAATCAAAAAAATAGAAGTTGCTTGTGAAAAAAATTTTTATCTTACTTGTAATGATTTCTAGTTTTCTCAATGCTAGCTGGGAAGAAAGCTGGAGCGATGCCGTTGAGGCGTGTTCAAAAAAAGAATATATTTTGGCAGAAGAAAAATTTAATGAAACTATCTACCAATTAGAGAAAACAGAGAACGATCACCACCCTCATGTTTATGTAGATAGAGCGAGATTATTTTCTTTATTGAATAGAGATGAAGAAGCTCTTAAAGACTTAGATATTGCCATGAAATCCCCCCTTTTAAAAGGCGACGATCTTCTTAGAGCAGTTGTTACTCGGTTGGCGACTTACTATCGATTGAATATGTTGGAAGAAGCAGCGAAAGAGTTAGAAATCTTCAAATCTATTTATCCATGTCCAAAGTTAGAGGTATATGAAGATAGAGTTATCATAAGGAATATCCCTGATTGTGAATACTCCAAAGAAATTATAAAATCTTTTGTTGCTAATACATTTTGTGAAAATAGTGAAGATGTAAAAATTATTAATGGGATCTGCATTGCAAAAAGAAAAACTCCTCCTCGTGAGTACGAGAAAAAAGAAGATCCTTGTAAGCAGGCTTTAACACAATGAATAACACGCAATTTCCAACCGCAAATACTTAGTGTGACAAACTATAATTAACCAGCGATTTGTTTTGTGTGGGGAGATTACAATACTAGGCTTTTTGTTTCTCCTTTGGGTCGGGTAGAAGTTAAAGTTCCTAAGATGCCTGCCTCAACTTCCACACCTAGCTCATATTATGAATCTATAAATCCCCTCGCTCAAGGAAGAGTTCAATTCATCGAATTGAGCTCTTCCACGGGGGAGACTCAGCTTTTTCAAAAATAACTTTAAAAAAAGTCCTGCTAAACCAAAGTGCTATTTGAAACTACCCTCTCCCTAAAGTGTGAGCTCTTGAATTCTCATCTTGAACTTTTTGTAAAGCTTGTAGGGCTTGATCCAACGCCTGGCCAGCGTCACTAAAATCCTTACTTGCTGATTCCATCGCTTGGTGAGCAATCTGTTTTTGTGCTTGCCTGATTTGCGTTTCTCTTTCGATCTCTCCGATTTCTGGTTTAAACGCCATTTGGATTAAGTTATCTATGATATTGCCAATTTGGTTAGAAGCTTGTATCGTTGTATCTCCTACTGCCTTCGCTATTGCAGCTCCAGCATCCAAATTATCTGCTCTTTTAATAAGTTTTTCGTAGGTTGGGCTTCCTTTAACATTCATTCCTCCTGCGTCGCCTGTTGTGGGCGCCTTACTCTTCTGTGGTCCCCCTCTACCACTGCTCACTTGGCTTCTACCTCCTACAGTGCCATCACTTTGCACAGAAGCTTTAGACCCATTCCATTGAGAACCGGAAGGTGAAGTGAGGGATTCTTCCAAGCCTGAGTTTGCTTTGGCATTTCGACTAATGCCCAGCCTATGATTTCCTGCTTTAATCGTTTTATCTCGATGGCTACCGATCCCATTTACTTGCTGTGGAGAAGTGTTTGAAGGTTGTGTGTTAGCGGGATCAGGATTTGCGGAGCCGACACGCTTACCTCCTGCAGCGGCAGCCGCTTTTGCAGGATCTAACTGAGCAGCATCCAATCTTTTAGAAGCGCTCATTCGTGATGCTACAGCGCTCCCTACGGATGCGGCGCCTCCCGCCAAGGTCACTCCTAGGCTGATAAAAGAACCTATTGCCTGGAACATGTGCATCTGCGCTTCTTTTTCCGCTTTGTCTAATGCCAAATCGCCTAAGGCATGGCCGAGGTCACCTAAAACATTCATGAGCTGCACGTTAATGTGACCTTCCTGACTTCGCTGACTCATTTTAATTCTGACAATTTCCATGATATTAGCTGTTAAGGTCGTCATAAACGAATTGTTTAGCCAAGGATTTCCAGTTAATTCCTTAGCGACATTATTTGTGGAAACATCTCCCGGCATTGGAAGATTTGGAACATCGGACTGCAAAGTGGATAAGTCATGAGAGCTGAATGCCTTGCTTAAATTATATTTTTCATTAAATTGGACGCTTGAATCTATTTGGAGAATTTGATCCTTACTTAAGACCTGAGATTGGCCTTCCTTTGTGACATGCCCCACATTTTTCCCATTGACTACGGAACTTGTTGCCTCTCCATCACTTGAAGAAGGGGGGGTATTAGTTGGGTATAGCGGCACTTGGTCTTTATCAATCGTTGACATAGAACCTCCGTTCATAAACGCATAACTTGATTTCTTACACTTTTAAAGGCAATTTTATTCTCACCACTCTTTGGTGTGTAATGTGTGAATGTGTTTTGCCTACCGAAAAAGTGTTCTTAAAACATGCAGTGTGAAGATCATTTCTAAATTTCTGATCATGAGTAGATTGAGTTTTCCCAGAGGGAATTGTCATCATTGGCAACTAGTAGCTGTATATTAAAGAAGTCGTTTTCTTAATTATAAATAATCTTATTTTTAATTCAAATTTTTTAAAAACGTTTAATTTGTGGCGTTGTTAGTAGGAGTTGCTGTGTTTCTCTGGGAAAAATTAATTTTAAATACTTGAAAATTAAGTGCTCGAAATAAAAGGAAAGCTTTTTCTTAGACTAGAATTGAACTAACAAAGACAGTCGATCACGTTGCTTTTGGACATGATCGATATATTCTAACCCGTTAAGGTAAAGAATTAGCTGCTACAGTCGAAGAATTAAAAATTCTCAAGAAAATGAAAGATAGGTCAGACGCTGAAGCTTCGCAAGGTGTAGGCAAAGACATTAAGAAATAAGGGATGGTCAAGTGAAGAGATGTTAGGAAAGGCCTCAGCTTGTGAGTTGCGATGTAGAGTTAAATCGCATTGATCTGAAAAGCATGAACAAATTCTCTAGATTGAATTGGTGCAAATTCGAGCTTGAACTGACGTTTTCCCCAAAGATCCCCGGCTGATAGAAAAAAATTCAGAGAGACAATCAATTATACAGCATTCACCCGAGCAATCATCAAATTTTTTATCGAATATTTACGGCTACTTGAATTTTGAGGGAAATAGAGAATTTATACTCTATGTGAAGGGCTAATAGCTATTTCTAAGCCAACTGTGCTTAATAGAGAGCGCAGATTAACGAGAGTGGGATTTCCTTTTTTAGAAAGAGTGCGATAAAGAGCCTCTCGGTTAAGGTGCGCTTCTTTGGCAAGGCGGGTCATTCCACCATTGGCTTCTGCAATATCTCTTAGAGCAACTAAAAAAAACCCAGGATCTTCATCCTCTAGAGCTGCATTAAGATAAGCTGCAGCTTCTTCTCGAGACTTTAGACGCTCTTGTAATAATTCTTTATAACTTTTTGATCTACTCATGACATTACTCCTTTCGCTGAGATTTCAAATAATCATCTTTCCTAGTGAAGATCGTTATTTGTTAAAATATTTTAATTCAGCTTAAGCCCTAAGGCTTTCTCCATTTCTCAGCGGCAAAAAATATTAGTATTATAACTAAAAGAAATGCTAGGGCACCAAAATTTAAGTAGTACAAATGGTAAATTACATATGTGCCAATCAAAAGATAGGGAAACCAGACGCTAAATTTCATGCTAATCCCATGCGGGATCACATGTGTTTCCCATTTGCCCTATGATATTTTCAAACGGCTTTACACAGCGGGTATAAAATCCGTCATTCGCACAACACCAATTACAGTCATCTTTAAGAAAATCAACAGCTACGCAACAGGCTACCTAGCATTTTTTTGTTTTAAATATATGTGCACAGAAAGCTGCACCTGCAATTGCTGCCTTGCTGCAGTAATTTACGCACGTTGTGTAATTGTTCTCTTGCATCGTATAAGTCTTAAGTTGTTCAGGTGCTGAACAAGAACCTGAAAATTCTGGTAAACGATCTTTTCTCTCAATGATCATTATTCCTAATGGAAGAACTTGAATATCTTTTTCACTTTCACATACACCTGAACCAATAAAAAAAGAACTCATAATACCATTAAAACACTCACATTCTGGAATGTTCCTAATGATTATACGTTTTTCTGTAACCCCTTGTTTTGGATAGGATGGAAATTGCTTTAAAGCGTCCAGTCATTGCAAAACACCCTCATCCATTTTTAAGAGCGCGCAAACCATTATTTTCGTTACAACAGCCCTTTCTCTGTCTTCTTGGCTTAACTCCAAATTTAAAGCTTTATTTAAATCCAGTAGAGCTTTTTCATTTTTTCCTCTTAAATAGTAAAGCCTACTTCTATCAACATACACATGAGGGTGAGATTCATTTTTTTGTTTCTCTAAATCCAGAATGCATTGATCAAATTCCATTTCCGCTTCATCAAAATGCTCTTCATTACAAAAGTTTACTGCTTTGACCCAATGCTCTTCCCAACACGTGTTTAAACACGAAGAGATTAAAAAAAGACAAGAATTAAGAATCCTCGTTCCATTTTAATGAAGCTAATAACCATTTTTGCTGCACTTTTTATAAAAGATAAGAATGATTAAAATTACAATAATGCTCAATAAATTAAGTAAAAACTGTATGAAAAAATTTTTCACATTTTTTGAAGCAATAGGATGTTGTCATGGAATTTTTCTGTCCTACATCATAGCTAAAAGCATTTTTTTAATGAGTTTTTCTTCCTCAAGAATTTTGAACTTATTATTTTTATAGTTTTTTTTAAAACTTAACTTGCCCACTCAGAACAGGCCAAAATTAACCCTCAGTAGGTGGGTTCGCCCCTAACCTGGCAGATTCAAAGGGGATGTTGCTACGATTAACTAGAAATGAATTATTCTTTGGACTGGCTAGAGGCTTGTACCATAGATTTTCTTTAGGCAAATTTGTTAACAATGCACGAAAGATTAAGTGCCTTTTAATTAATCTTAATTATTTTAATTTATAATAAGTGCCTAATTTTTAATTAGGAGTCTATAATGAATCCTTTAAATTTTTTTGATTTATTTTCTTCTTGCACTAGATCTTCAAGAGAGGATGAGCCTCAGAGGAATAAGGAAGAAGAAAAAGTAATGAAAGTTCTTAGAGAACATGCTCTATTAGAACCCCATGCTAAATCTGAGAGTACTTTAAAAAAGTGGGCTCTTATCCGAAATCCCGAGTCTCCCTTTTTTGCAGCTTATTCTAATTTGTACCCTGTCCGGGAGACAGATGTGATTACCCTAAAGGCCTGGGAGTTTTCTACCCGAAATTTTACCTATTATGGTGAAGAAGTGAAATTACCTGACGAGCTACATTCCTTTTTTGCTTATGGAAATAGTTCTTTTGAAGAGGCTGAAATCATTTTTTTAGGAGATTCCAATCATGCACACGAAGAGCTAGGAGAAAGAAGGTATACTGCCCTTTTTCAACAGATCATTCGTGAAGGGGATACCCTTCTTCAGGAAGGACTGACTTCTGAAGTTCAAAAAAAGGCGATAATTGGAGACGTTGAGTTCACAATACAAGGGTGGGAAAATAGAGCTTTGTTGGAGGAATGCAAGAAAACAATGGAACTCGAACTTATCCTGACAGAGAGAAACAAACATCTCTTGCACCACATTGAGCATCAATTAAATTTTTCCAAGCGTGTGATCGTCTATGTTGGAGAGGGCCATATTATAAAGTCTCTGCTTACACCTTTGTGTTCTAAAAAATTTGTTGTGCTTTACGATCGAGAGGTTATGCTTGCAGAAGCAGATGTGCTCGCAAAGCAAAAAAAAGATTATCTTTCTTCAAAAATAGCCTTTGATAAGCTACTAGAAAGACACGAGGTAGCGATAGTTAGTAAAAGCGACGATAGAAATTAAAATCTGCAAGGTCTAGGAGTTCTTTATCTCCCTGGCTGTCCCCATAGGCGTAGAGCGTGAAATTTTCTTTAGGACCAAAAGTAGACAAGAGACGCTCTACTTTTTCTTGCCCCCAACAGTTTTTCCCTTTTAAATGCCCTGTAATCCTGCCCTCAGAGTCTATTTCAAGTTCTGAGGCTAAAATTGTTTGAAAGCCCCCCTGTCTCGCCCATGGCTTCAAATAAACATTTAGATTAGCGCTGATCAGGACGAGATGATGCTGCTGTTGGCTATGCCAAGCGATTTTTTGCATAGCGGCAGGTTTGATCAGTTTTTTTAAAAAATGTGTCGCATAATCTTGCCCAGCAGTAGCTGCTTGAGAATAGGGGGTGCCTTTTAAGCATTTTGTCAAAAGGGCTTCCTTGGCTTGCTGCCTTGAAATTTTACCGAATAAAAAACGCAAAAAATCTGGAGTTGTGAGGAAGAGGTGAAAAAGTAATCCAAAAGGCCCTGATAGTTTCCAGAGAAAGGGCACTAATGTGTCGAAGTAGCTAATCGTGCCATCAAAGTCAAAAGCCGCTACTATAGGTTTTTTTGTGCTCATTCTTCCCTTAGCTCTTTTATTATCTGCATTGTATTTTCTTTCTTCTCAAATAAGAAGAGAAAAATTACTATAACGCAATATAAACTGGAATTGACTATGAGATCTTCACACGTTCTATGGCGTTTTTTTCTACCCATTTTCTTAATCGTTGCTTTCTCAAGCTGCTGCGTTTTTAAAATACCTATGCATGGTTTTTGGGAAAAAAAAGTGGATGTTGAGCCCATCTCCAGGGTGGTGATGACTTATGCTAACAAAATGCGCGTAGAAAAAAGCTTGCGTTTCGAAGATTCTCAAGTGTTTTATTCAGACCGTGCCGATGTAATTCGAATCATCTTCTCCACCCAATTAATTCTTGAACTAAAAGAAGCGCGAGAACTTGTCGTTGACCTTGTAGAAGGGCTTTTAGCAGAATTAAATAAGGATTCTATTGTAACATCACAATTTCAAGAAGGGATTGTACGTCCAGAAAATATTGAGCTTTACATCAGCTTCGAAAGCTATTTTGCTGAATACATCGATCAAATGTACATGAGTTGGGTCAGTATGTATGAGGGGGTTGTCCGCTTCTATTCAGCCATGCTTAAAGATTTTCGCAAGGATTTCTGGTGTGACAGAGCTGAGCCTTACTATAAGAGCCGCCAATCTGTGATTTACGATCGTGAAGCTCGCGCTAGTTACGATGCTGCTAACCCTCCTAGAAAAGAGCAGCTACCCGTTTATGATGCTTTAGTCGAGTAAACATGTGGGTGCGGTAGAACAGCTTGCTGCGAATCTGATAGAAATTTCTTATTCAAAGGGTTCTGATGATCTCGTGGCCTTCCGCAATCGGATTTATCATCGCTCCTACGGTTTTGGAAGAGTAATTGTTTGGTTGCGTCGCATTCTGCCTTTTCTTGCAAAAGATAAACAACACACTCTTGACGTATGTGAGAACACACGCAAGCTGTTTTTCTTAAAAATCCAAGAGCTTGAGGTTTCTGTGGCACAGCTCAAAAATGCCTTGGAAAGGCGGTTAAGTGGCAAGAAAGTAGATAGCTCAAAATTGGGCCAGGCTAAAGAGAATTTACTGCAATTCTCTCACTATTTTGACCCATTGATGAAAGATGTTCGAAAAGGGCGAGAGGAAAAAATCCTATCCTTTTTGACGTCTAAAGCTGCAGATCAAAAAAAAATTCGACGTGAGCTCAAACAGCTTTTTCAAGAGCTGCACATTCATCAGAAGATTTTCACTTTTGAAAAAGTGACGGATCGCGAGTTTCCCTTAGACTTGATAAAGAAAATGAGCTTTAATGACAGTCTCTCCTCAACCGAGCAAAAGCGCGTTTATCAATGGATAGAGCGTTTAGATCACCTGCTTGACGCCCCTCTTTCCTCATTTTACGGCTCGACAGAAAATGCTTTTGTCAAAGGGCGCTACATGCACCGCATGCTGTGTCAGATTGTGGCCTTCATCAACCACCATTTCCCAAAAGAAGAGGAAAAAGGGCAAGAAATTGCTGCCGAAATCGGCGTTTTAGAATCTACACTTGTGGAATATGGCTATCGCGCCTTTGAGGAGGCAGATGTTCGACATATCGTTTGGAGGGAGACTCTCACTGTCGGCGAAGAGCTTTTTTGTAACAATAAAAAATATATTTTGGGAGAAATAGCTCAAAACGCCGAGGGAAAGCCAGATGAACCAGTGGTTTTTTCAATTAGGAATGAACCGAGCCTTGAAGTTATCATCTACCCTAACGAGTCCTTGATTTACCTTAATCAGTTTAAAAAGAATATCTTACATTGCGGGGTAAAAGGTAGAAGAATCTTGGGTGTCAGTGCCTTTGGACGTATCGTTATTCAAGAAAGGCTATATGATTCGCTGGCAAAACTTCCCTGGAGTACTGCTTTTAACGGTCTTGTTCGAGAACATGACAAAATTGTTGCTAAGCCTCTCATCCAACTTATTAAAGGTCTTGCGTCTCGCGAGCATTTTACACCGCATCCTTTAATCCCTGAATCTTTTGCTTTTAACGCTCATAATGAACTGAGAGCAACAACCCTTCTCACTCCAGAACTTTTTAACTTTTTAGCCATCGAAAAGTTTGTTTGGGAATGTGTGAAAGGGAATCCTTCACTTTTTTCATACGTCATCTCCGAATCGCAACTGGGGCGGTTAACAGAAGCCCGGTACTTTCAGGAGTTATTTGTAGAAGTATTAGTCAAAGAGGTGGACCGGGAAAAGGCTATCAGCCGCAATACAAGTATTAGCGATGAGCATTTAAAAAGCGTAAGAAAAGAATTTTATTCTGAAGTGAACCATTTATTTGAGAAATATCTTTCAACCTACAGAAGAGATTATGAAGATAGTTTTTTTGATAAATGGAAAATGCTTTTTATTAAAAAGTTGATTGAAAAGCAAAAACTTCTTTGCCCTGGCAGAATTCTTGTTTCCACTTTGTTCCCTACCGCCTATTGGCTTGCTCTCTTTGAGCATAAGGCCAAATTAAAGGAAAGCAAGTTGCGTATCATTGTGGAACGTATCCAAAAAGAGGGCAATTTTGAGCCTTTTCTTAAAAAAGATGACACCCCCCTCCGCGAGTTAGGAATTTTTCATCCAGGACAAATTAAAAAAGCTCGAAACACTATACAAGAGAGATCAAAGAAAAAAGCCTCTTAGAAGTTTTGTCGAAGCGGTAAGAGAGGTAGTCTAATGGATTGGCATAGGTGCAAATAGCGGCAATCTCGATATGATGAGCTAAAATGCCCGCAGCTAAGAGCTCTTCTTCACTAATTTTCCAAAAATCAAAGTAGCTCGGTTTAATCTGGTAGGGCAAAAAAGAAGGGGGTAGCTCTTTTTTGAAATGGATAAATTCCGAAGCCTCTGGTCCAAGGCTTGGTGAGATGCAGACGAGGAGATCCTTAGGACGGCATTGGTATTGCTCTTTTAAATAGGCGATCGTTTTAGTGTAAATATTTTTGGTTGAACCTTTCCAACCGCAATGAACAGCAGCTACAATATGGTTATTTGGATCATAGATAAGCGCTGCTTGGCAATCAGCATGCCGTATCAATAAGGTGAGATGGGATGTGGTTGTGACAAGGGCATCGCCCTCGCCTTGAAGGCCACCTGCCTTTGCGCATACAATTTGATCGCCGTGTACTTGGTCGAGGTAGGCAATTTTTTGAAGGCCAAATGTTGTTTTCAACCCCCCAATTGATAAATCGCCATGTTTTTGAAAGCTTGCATGAAAAATCGAGCGAAAAGGAGTTAGCAATTCAAATTGCCAATAACGATAAGAATTTTGGCTTCTTAGAATCATGGATTACTTTTTATGTTGGAGCTCTGCTGCAAAACCCCCATCAGCTCCATTTAAATGAGGTAAAATCAGTTCTTGATGCGTGCATTTCATGGAAAGCTTTTGGCAAATTTCAGCAATTAAGTCTTCATTTTCCTCTTTTAAAATGCTGCACGTCATGAACCAGATACGGCCGTTTGGTGCTAGAAGAGTGGTTGCATGGCCCACAATGCTTAGGGCGGTTGCCTTTAGGTTCTCCAGCGAGGATTCAGAAAAGCGCCATCTTGCTTCGGGACGTTTATTAAGTACCCCTGTGTTACTACAAGGTACATCTGCAATGATCAGGTCAAACGACCTGCCCTTAGGATAAGATTCTCCTGGCCCACAGGAAATGTCTACCTGCAATTGGTATTTTTCAATATTTTCCTTTAGTTTGCGCAACTTAGCTTCTGATATATCGTTAGCGAATAATTTAGCGGTAGGAAAATAGTCATGGGCAAGTAAAAGCTTACCACCAGGAGAGGCACAAAGATCTAAAATTACCTGTGGATCGAATGGGTTTGCAGAAGCAAGATGATGGAAAAGCGTTGCAGGAGTGCTATTTTGAATGTAAAAATTAAGAGAAGTCATGAAAGCGTGTAAAGAAGTGGATTCAATCTGCTGCATTTCTATTTGAGAGGTATGAAGCTTTCTTACCATTAGCTTAGGAGGTTGGTTACCCACCTCAAGAATTCCCTTAGTTTTTTCCTCTCCGAAAGTTTTTATTAGGTTTTCAACAAGTGCTAAAGGATAGGAAAAGCGCAAACTCAGTTCTTGAGGTTGAGAACCTTCAGGTAAAGAAAAGCAATGGCCTTCAATCTTCCTTAGGAGAGCATTCAAAAAGTTTGCTGTTGGAATAGAAAAATACTTTTTAGCTATTCTAACAGTTTCATTAACAAGGGCATATAAAGGAATTTTATCCATCATTGTTGCTTGATAAAGAGCGGTTCTAAGCAAAATACGCACTTTCGGTTTAAGCTTTATCTTCTGATTATCAGCCAACTGTGAAGCAAAGGAATCAAGAGTGAGCTGCATACGCATAGTGCCAAAGGCAATCTCTTGAGCTAAACGCTCATCTTTTTCTCCAGGTGTATTTTTTGTTCGCCAATCCTCAAGCCATTCTTGAAGATAACTCTCTCCTTTTTCAGCAGAGCAAAGAGCAAGAAAAGCGGCTTCCCTAGGGGGTTTTATAAGTGAATTTCGTGAGGATGTGCTCGCTTGACCATTCTTGAAACCATGAAGAGAGCTTTTGGGCGGCTTCTTCTTGGATGGAAGATTCTTGGGATTCGAGCCATTTACAGATGTGTTCAATACTTGTTCCTCGAGAAATCTTTTGTAAAATCGCATATCCTGTAGGAGAAATTTCTTCCCACGTTATACCGAAGTTTGGCCTGCGGTAAAGGATAAAACAGTAGGGCTTTTCCTTCTCGAGTTGAGGAAAATCCTGTTCTTCCCAATATTCAGGGGCCTCTTTTAACATCTCTTTTCGAAATGCAAATAGGTGATGAGTCATTGTAAACAAATGCACATGAGGTTGTAAATAGAGTTTTACTTTGAGGATAGAAAAGCTGCTATCACCTTGTAAATCTTCATTATTAAGAGGGGGCATTTGTTTAGAAAAAAATGCATCATTATACGCCTGATCGATAAGAGCTGCATTAAGGACAAGTTCTCGATCTTCTGAATAATAATTTTCTTCTAGCCAAAGTGGAAGACGGTTACCTAATGGGATAAGAGACCAGTGATTGGGTAGATAAACCTGTAGATAGGGCATTCCTATTGTCTGATTAAAAGTAGTGTAGCCAAATAGCCTGACCAAAAGAGGGAACCCTTCGTGCAAAATCTTTAAAAGTCTCCACCAGTATTGCTGGTTGTAGAGCTCTATCCGTTGAAAGGATTTTAGAGTTTTGCTCGGTGCGATGTATTTCTCTGCTTCCTGCAGGATCGAGTTACCGCTAGGCGCAAAAGGTGCGATACGGCTATCTTCATCGATGGGTTGCGTGATAATATGAGCAAACCACTCTTGAATTTCTCTTAAACGTTCTGGAGGATGGGGGTCTTGGTGCATAAAGGAGCTTCTTTAATCATCTCTTTTTGAAATTTTTTGGCTTTCAACGCTTCTTCCCACGTTTTTTCAAAACTGATGTAGTTGTCGTCCCACTCAAGAAGTGTTGAAACGCCGTTTGTCTTTGGATAAACAGCAGCGTAAAGTTTCCAAACTTGATCGCAAACCGGCGCGTCATGCGTGTCTAAAACATGCGTATCGTAATCTGTATGTCCAGCTAGATGAATTTGTAAAACCTTATCCAAGGGAATATTGGCAATGTAGGTCATGGGATCAAAGTGATGGTTTCGACTTGAAACGTAGATATTATTGACATCGAGCATCATGTAGATGCCTGCTTTATCCACAATGGTAGAATAAAATTCCCACTCAGCCATTTCATCTTGTTTGAAGGTCACATAAGACGAGAGGTTTTCTAAAGCAAAAGGAAGCTCTAAGTAATCCTGAACAATCCGTGCGCGCTCTGCTACAAAATCTATAACTTCTTTTGTGTAGGGGAGGGGAAGTAAATCGTGGTAGTGAGCACCTGGAGCCCTCCCCCAGCAAAGATGATCCGAGACCCAAGGCGTTTTTGTTTTTTTAGTCAGCTCCTTCAAACGCTTGAGGTAATTAAAATCAAGAGGAGCCGGGCTCCCTATAGCGAGGGAGACCCCATGTTGCACAACTTTATAGCGATCGAGGATTCTTTCCAGGTTTTCAAGAGGCTTTCCTCCTTCGACCATAAAATTTTCACTGATGATTTCAAACCAATCGATTGCCGGTTGATGGGTAAATATCTCTTCATAATGCGGGACGCGCAGGCCGATTCCGATACCTAAATTGGGGAGTTTTGGCAATGTCATAGATTAAGAATTATTGTGTGGCTTTAGCCCTTTTTTTAGCCATTTTGTCGGCTACTAATTTTACAGCTTCGTTCTTATCATCGACAGAACAAGTGCTTTGCCCTTTGCAAGAACCCTGTCCTTGGCAAGAATTTTTTTCTGTTTTGCAGCGATTCAATCCTGCGCATTCGTTAAAGCCACTGCAGTATTGACTCGCAACTCGGCGAGCCAATAGCTTGCCTTCTGCATCTAAGCTAGTATACGTTTTCTTTCCTTCCGCATTTAGCTCTTTTAACAGCTCTTCTTCAGGGATCACACGACCATTGATTAGTCCTGTAATTGCATCAGAAGCACTATTAGAAGATGGGGGTGGAGTGACAGCTTGAGCTTGCTCCACGCTTAGCAACCCGCCGACTAATCCGAGTAAGGCCAGGTTTTTTAGCGATTTTTTTTTCATAAAATTTCCCGACGTTAAAGATTGTTATAATGGCCCCATTAGATCTGAGGTCTAAATATTTTGTTCTGTGCCACCTGTAAGTAAAAAAAGGGGCTGTACTAAGACAGCCCATAAAATAGCGGTATCAATTCCTCTAGCCTTCATCTGCAGCTAAGTAGTGATCTTGCTGTATTGAAGAAGGGTAGCTTGTTGATGGATTGTTATAGGAAGGTTCCTCTTGCATTTGGCCTTGTTGGGTTGTTCCTTGGTTTGGATTTACACTTCTATAATTTCCACTTTGTGTAGGTGTTCCCGCTTTGTGGTAATTACTGCTACCCGTGCTGCCTGTCGCGCCGGTACTGTATGGGTTATTGCTACCTGATTGATAACCACTTTGTCCACTGTAATCGGCGTTGTCTGAAGTGTAATCTGGGTATTGAGGTTGTTTTGGTTTATTCCCTCCACAAGAACCAGCACCACATTTACCTGCTAAGTATTGTTCGTAGTTATTCGCTTCGCCCTCTTGCACGTCAGCTGTCAAAGACTGAGATCCAATTAGTGAGCCTGCAGCCATTCCCATTAACACAAGCTTAGTGAAATCACGTTTGTCCATTATAATCTCCTTTGAATTTGATAATCGCTTAAGGGTCTAAAAGCTGTTTTTAACTATCATTAAAAATCTTGCGTCTAAAGGCTTGTTTTTTAACATAAAATTAAAAGCTCGTCTTTTAAACACTTTGTAGATAAGAAACCCCTTACTCTACTGTAGGTGAAGGGGATTTCTTCCTTTGAAAGGTAGATGTAGCACTATTTTTAAACTTTAGCAAGAAATTTTTTGGATCGATTTTTTTATAAATTAACAGCTGTCTAAATCTGGCAAATCCTTAGAACGCACTATCCATTGCTATAGTCTTTGCCAGATTTCATAGACTTGGCCGTTTTGTGCTTGAAACGTCTTTGGGCGTTCTGCGGCTTGTCCTGGAATAGAAAAAATGGCCTTTAAAATATCGTGATCTAACTCGAGAATGCCTTTAAAAGGTTTCCCTGCAAAAGGGCCCGTCGCAGGAATGAGATCGATTGCATGGGGTTGCTCTTTAAGGTTGAGAGTGATGGCCCCATGATCGCTTTTAGGAAAACCTCCCATATAGTTTCCATAAGAAAGTTCTCCCCATGCCAACTTGAAGTGTTCTAAGTCGGGAAATTCATAGATAAATTTATCAAAAATAGGTGGTGGCAACCAAATGCCATTGAGTTGGCATCCAATCACTTTCCATTTTCCTTCCAGATGAAAATCTGCTTTTTTATTCATATTATTCCTCAAGTGTAGAAGTTAGTTGGTGGAGGGCCTTACTCATATTTTTTAAGGTTTCGCTATTTTTGGTAATTCCATAAGCTTTTTCTAAAAAGAGGGGATCTAGATAAGCAACCTGGGTGCCTTTTTCCTCATCGTGCCAAACAAGAATTTTCAAGGGGAGCTCTAATCCTATTAGAGGGTTTTCCTGCATAAGAGCCGTACCCACTTTAGGATTGCCAAAAATAATCAACCTCTCTTCTGCAAGTTCAAGATGGGCAATTTTGGCCTCTTCTGAATGGTCAATAACGGCAAAAAGTGTCGCCTCTTTGCTTGCTAGGATGGCTGTAATTTTATCAATTGTTTCCGAAACTGAAAGAAAACTATTTTTAATTACAATAGAACGGTTCATCGTCTCCCTCCTCTCTTAGACCTCTTTGATCGGAAATTAAAATAGTTTTAGTTTTTCTGTCAAATTATTATTATAATTATTTCCCTCGATTTTTATGAAGTAAAGGGATATAATTTAAAATTATTAATTTTTTAAAGTAATGAGATCTATGAGGACTGAGCGCTCAATTCTTGTTTCCGTGACTTTGCTTTGGATAGGACACTTTTTCGTCGATTTTATGCTTGGTATATGGCCGGTTTATAAAACGATGGCTGGCTTAGACATTGCTGTTGCAGGAACAATTGCTGCTTGCTGCGCATTCCTTGGCGAGGGGATGCAGCTGTTGTTCGGAGGGCTCTGTGATAAAGGTTTCAAAAAAAGACTTATTTTATTTGGCCTTTTTTTCACCTCAGCGAACGTACTCCTTATCTTTACGGAAAATTATTTCATTCTTTTTGCCCTTTTTTTCCTAACGTGTATGGGGTCTGGAGCATTTCATCCTGCCGCCACGGCCTTAGTTGGAGGCTTCACTGAAAATAGAAAAAGTTTTTATATCGCTCTATTTTCTTCCGGTGGTGCGCTTGGACTTGCTGTTAGTCAGATTATCTATTCAAATTTGCTGACTACGCTACAAAACCATGTGGTGCTTATCGCTGCCCCCTCTCTTTTACTCGTCCTGTTCCTTCTGCTGTTTGGCTATTTTAAAAGAGAAGATGAGGCACGATCCAAAACAGCTCCGTTCACAACTAAAAATTTTAAATATTTCTTTAAAAATAGAGAGCTCCTCTCGTTATATGTTAACCAAGTGTGTAACCAAACTATCGCATGGGCTGCCATTTTTTTGCTTCCAGATGTGTTAGTTAGCAGGGGTTACAGTAGCACCATCTCTTTTGGAGGAGGGCATTTAGCTTTTATCATTGGAAGCGCTATTATGATGATTCCAAGCGGATACTTGGCAGACAAGTACTCTTCGCAGCGCATAATGTTGATTGCTACATTTGTTGGCATGATTCTTTTTTACACTTTTCTTTTTTCACCGCGTTTAGAAACAACACCTCTTCTTGTCATTCTTTTTTTCATGGGTGCAGCAATTGGGGTCATTCAACCGGTCGCTGTAGCATTTGGAAATATCTTATGCAAGAGCAATCCTGGGATGGTCAGTGCCTTTTTAATGGGAATGGTTTGGTGTGTGTCCGAATTCTTAGGTCCTGCGGGTGGGGGGCTGTTAACAAAATGTTTTGTAGAGGATGCTCCTGCTAAAGCACTAAGCTTAATTGGTGTTTTATTTATCGTGAGTTTGGTTGCTACGTCCCTATTGCCTAGGAGGGAAACAGAAATCTTTTCAACTCAAAAGACTATTGCAAGTTTTAATATGAACACTGTTTAGAAAGGATAGCCCCTTTTCTCCTGTCCTTATCCACTATTTCTCTAGAACTTTCTTTTTTGTTTTTTTTTGGACAGAGTTTTTTTGAAGATGTGCTAAGCGTAGTTTTTGTTGCATAGCTTAAAGGTTTCTAAGGTGGTCTTAATGCTAGGCAGTAAGATTTAAGCTTACACAAAAAAGACAGCTTGAAAAAAGGACGACAAGTGTGCAAGGAGCCTTTTAAAAGAGTGTTTATCTAATTAGAAGTATGTGAAGTAGTTCTTAATCAAAGTTAGATTATTTTAATGGCAAAAAATTAGGGTAGTTGATTAAGAATGAAGGAGAGAAACTTGAATAAGAATTTAACTTTGAAAAAAGTAAGGTCATTAAAATGAAGGCTTTTTGCTGGCACTGTGCAGAAGAAATCCAAGATTTACCTAAACAGATTCCCTTTAGACTAACATGTCCTCATTGTGATACTTACTTACACTGCTGCTCCAATTGTAGCCATTACCAGCCAGGGCGTTCCAACGATTGCAAAATTCCTGGAACAGATTGGGTTGCAGATCGACAAGGGATCAACTTCTGCGAAGATTTTGTCCTTTTGGGAAAGGCATCGCCGCCCAAAAAAAGCCATCTTGATAACGTTTCTAAAAGATTATTTGGAGAGTAAATGAAAAAAGCCCTTTTCAACCTTCTGAGCTTTATTTTTTGTATTCCTGTCCTCTGCAGTGCAGAGAACCCTTATGTTAAAGAAGAGGTTTTGACTGTTGTCGATGTCATGACTCTTGAGCCTAATTTCTCTCATTTTATCACTTTGTTAAATGTTGCACATTTAACCCATTTTTTAGAAGATGAGGGTCCTTTTACAATTTTTGCTCCGACCAATTCTGCATTCGATGCTCTCCCTAAAGGGACCTGGAGCGAGTTCTTAAAACCACAAAATTTTACCACATTACAAAAATTTTTGAAGGAGCACATTATTGCAAAAAAAGTAATGTCTCCAAATTTGAAAGCTTTTGAATTACAAACAATTAGTGGCAAACAACTCGAAGCTCAAGTGAACGATGGCATCGTTACGATTAACGGTGCACAGATTGTCATCCCTAATAGACAGGGGGCCAACGGTGTCGTCCATGGAATCAGCTCATTGATGCCTCAAAAATAAGGAATTTTCTATGACTTTTTTTTCTAATTGCCTTGAACTCGTTAAATCGATCGTTCCGCTAAATAGAAATCAGGACGAGGCTAAGGTAAAAAATAAACAAGAGAAAGTTAAGCTAAGAGATTTTCAAGATAGGTTAATTTATGAATCTATGCTTGAGATCCTTAATAGCTTAAACTCCATTAGTTTTAGGTCTTTTGAATTTTGCTATGCAATTCAAGGCTATTACAATGGACATGATGTGTGGGCTTTAAAGCTACATCGTAATCACTCCCCGACATTTGTATCTCCCACCATAAATATTTCTGATGATTCGTGGCCAGCCTTTGCTGCCAGTTTGGACAGGCCAGAAACAAGGACACATGTTGGATCGAACTTTTATACAACAACCATCACCCGCCATGTCTGCGATATAAAACTTGTCGGCTTGAATGCTTTTCCAGGTGAAGGAAAATGCTGGCTAGCGGGAGACACTTTTAGGACAAATTCTCACGATTTAAATCGAGATACTTGGCAATGGATTGTGAATCAATCATTTGCCAGCATGAGTTCTACAATAAAGTCACTTGCAAAGGCTACCCTTCAGGGGTTTGAGGATTACGATAAGATCTACGATAAAAGCACTAACTATCTCTCTAGGAGAAGATCGTTGACAGGCGAAGAGTTGCAACTGCAAGTGAGATTGAAAGTGATCGTTGCAGAAATTTTAATGAAAAATAAAGACTTAAAAACTCATTTTGAGCGCTTGAAGATGGTTGAAAATACCGATAATGAAACATTTAAATCTTCCCCCTTACTCGATCTAGCAACGAGAATCGCGATAGTACAAAGCATTTCCAAGGGGGAAGAAATACCTGAAGGGGGGATGGATTTTTCTTCTTATTGGGGGATCTGCGGAAAGATTAAGAATATTCCTGTTATCAGCAAGTTAATAGAAGAGAGTAAGGACTATATAGTTGGAGATAGCTATGATGAATTTATGGCCAACAAGCAACTAAAAAAATAACCATTCTGCATTGCAAAATAGTAAATACTTGAAAGATATTAGGATCCTAAGCGACGGTGCCATTTCATGGCACCACTTTAAAATAAGGAGTATTGATGATCCCTGCTGTAAATTGGCTAAATCCTTTTTCTCGAAGGCAAAAACAGCTTGACCCTGTCCAGAAGATTCAGCTTGATGCGACTTCTCAAGTTGTACAAAGAGTTCTTAAACAGGTTAAAGTCAATAGCGATCCCTGCTACCTTATCGAATGTCTATGTGAAGATCGCAAAATTTATCTTATAAAAGTGCATCCAGAAAGCGATCCCTATTTTGTGGCAAAGCACATGTCTTGCTCAGCCTCTCCTTGGAAAGTTTTTATCAAAAGCATTCTCTATAATACTGATTTGCCAATCCCTAAGATCCGAGAAGGGGCCCTTGTACACCCAGTTTCTGTGTCTCAATTTCCAAAAATGCTTTTACCCCAAAAGACATACGTTTTTGATCCTCCAGCAACACTCAAATTCACTGCCCAGAATTTTCCTGTGATGAGTAAAGAAGAATGGCAAGCAAAAGTGGAAGATTTATTCATCTTTATGGAGGAAGAGGCACAGCAAAAAGCCAAAGCATACTTAGATGAAATCAATCACATTGAAAACTTTGTGTCCGAGGAAAAGAAGGAAATGGATCCAAACCCCTATTTTCAGTTTTCAGGTGAAAAAGAACGATTTTATCAGGGGATAACGAAGCTTGTCTTAAACGTGCTTAAACAGGATATTTTTAGAAGCCAATACAATACTCTTGAAACTTTAGATAGAGATCATCGACTTATTGAAATTGTGACAAGGCGTGTTGTCGCGGAATCTGATGAGCCTTCTAAAGGTTGTGGTGACTTTTCAAGATACTACAAAAAGACAGGGAAAATTAAAAAATCCTTTCTCAAGCAGTTCAATGCTTATCAACAAGCAGAAAGCGGTTGATGTTTCCTTCGATAGATAAAAGCGTAAGGGCATTTTAAATGCCCTCTAAGGGTGATTTATCGTACAATTGAAGGGTTAATAAAACCTTCTTTATGGTGCCATCTTTTGGTACTGATGAAGAAAGGAAGGACCGGCATGTCGCTCGCTAATTAAGCGTATAGTTTGCAACTTTTCGATCGGGTGCTTAGGAAGCACATCCTCAATAAAAAGCATCCCATCTGTTTTTAAGAGAGGGGTTTTATCAAAAAATTGCAAAAGAAACAGGGAAGGAGCCTTTTCTTGAGTGTAGGGAGCATCTGCAAAGACAATGTCGAAAGGTGCTCTTGGTGCTAATTGATCTAATAACCGGAAAATATCCCCTTTTAAAATATTTGTTCTCGATTCTAACTGCAATGCCTTTGCATTGGCTTGGATACAGGAGATGGCTTCACGGCTGTTATCGATAAAAGTTACCTGGTCAGCCCCTCTGCTTAACGCTTCTAACCCCATAGCGCCGGAGCCTGCATAGAGATCTAAAAAGGTTGCTTCTTCGATATAGTGCTGGACAATATTAAAAAGAGCTTCCCGAAGTCGTGAGGAGGTGGGCCGAGTGGCAGCACCTTTCGGAGCCTGGATTTTGCGGCCTCGGCATTTACCGCTGATGATTTGCATACGATCGTCCTAATTTGACAGGATGGCTCCTCTGCTTAGAGGCTTCTTCAAAAACTTGCACCAAACAATCTCCTATTGACCGTTTTCTTGGATGAATAAAATTGCATGAAAGGAACATCTAAATAAGTGAGAATCTGGCATTGAACGACATCTATATTATTATCAAACGCCATTTTATAAAACTCCATTTTTCTCTAAAAAAACAAAAGGAGGGAAGAAAACTTGAAATGGGTCAAGAGTTATAGTCGTTTTGAAACCTTTTTAGGTCATCAATACTTGTGATCTGCCATCGATGGCGATCTACATTAGTTTTTAAAAGAAAGGACTTTTCCTTTCTAAAAAGTGAAGCTAGAAAAGCTTAGAATTTATTTGTTCCATAATAGTCCATTAGCATCTCAGCTTTTTTAAAATGAGCTTTTTTTAATTCTTGGTAAACTTTTAATCCTAGGGCATTTTCTCCTTGCTTAAAATAAAGGAGCCCTAGCTTGAACAACGTATCATGATCATGAGGGCGAAGGCTGATGATGGCCTCATAGGCCTTCATTTCCTCTTCTGGCATCTGCAAATCGCGATAGCTATAGGCGAGCTGTGTGTAAATCCAGGGATCGTTTGGCGCGAACTCCTTAAGGATTTTGAACTCTTCAATGGCGCATTCTGCAGCCGCTCGAAAACGTTGCACCATCTCTTCATTGTATTTGCTATTTGGAATCCACTCATCATTTTCATAGCCTTCCATTTGTCGAGGATCTAGGTAAAGGCCCGAAAGCATCACATAGGCATTAGCTAGGGCAGCATGCACATGCAAATTGGTTGGCTCACAGCGCACAAGTTTAAGATGTTCTTCTAGAGATGTTTTTAGTAAAAGTTCTTTAAACGCGTGTAAATCTTCCCAATGCCAATAACAACTGAATCGTTCTAAAAAAGGAGTTAAAAAGGAGAGCCATTTGGGAGGACTGTAAAAATAAAACTCTCTTCCGTGCATGAGGTCGGCTAATTTGCAGCAGGCTTTAGCCAAGGCGATATGGTGGTCGATTTCACCATCCTGATAATGGATGGCTTGCTTGTAATTCTCGATAAATTGGTAGCAGAGCTCTAAGATTTTTTCTGGCCTCTGAGCATTCAAGTACTGCTTAAGCATGAGGCAAGCAAAGAGTGTCATAAAAAAACCTGCCAGGCCAAAAGCAAATAAAGAACTTTGCAAAAGAGAAGGGAAAAAAATTACCAGGAATATCAATTCACAAAAAGCAAAAAGAGAGAGGAGAAGTGTATAAATGAAATGTGAGACGATCAGTCGGTCGAAGGCCTTCAGGACAGGCGAACCGATATTCTTGATTTCTCCATTAACTGGGGAACGATCAAATAATTCATCTGTCAAGCGTCCTGCTTGAGCAAAAGCCATAGCACCTAAAAAAAGTAAGTGAGATTAAAACGGCAGTTTAAACGTAAGGTTAATTTTTTGCACTCACGACATGCTATTAATTAAAGTCTGAGGACTTATTCCGACCCCAAACTTTTTTGGAAGGAGCGGCTTATGTTCTTACCGCTTCTAAAGTTTCCGATTTTAGCTCTTCTTGATTAAATAACGTCAGCCCTAGAAAGACAATACCGGCAGAAAGATAGAATGGCCAAGTGATCGTTTCTCCCAGATACAGCCAGCCAAAAAAAGCAGCGAAAAGAGGGGTTGTGAAACCTGCAAACGACATGAAAGTTGCAGAGTAGTGCTTAAGTAACCAACCATATAAGTTATAGCAAATAAAATTTGAAACCAGAATTAAAACAAGCGTGCAAGTCAGAAAAGGGGCAAATTCTGTGACGGGAACCGGCGTCCAGCTTTCCACAAAAAAAGAGTGAATAAGAGCTATAGATCCGCCAATAAACATGCTCATGCCGTTAGCCATAATAGGAGAAAGGTGATTCTCTGAAACTAGCTGCTTAAGTAAGATCCAGCCATAGACGCTGCATAAGGCTGCCATAATGACAGAAATTTCTGCCCAGGAAAGAAAGAGAAAATGGCCTGTTGTTTCTTCTGAGGCTGTTTGGCTGAGCAAAATGGGAATGAATCCTGCAAAGCCAGTAATTAAACCAAGCCACTTTTTGGAGGTCATTCTTTCACCAAATACGAAGTAGGAGAGAAGCGCAGAGGTAAAAGGGGAAAGACTATAGATAAAGCAAGTTTTAAAAGAAGTTAGATACTTAAGCCCCCAGAATTCAAAGGCATTTGTCAAATAAATGGCGAAAAGGGCTAAGAGGGTCAGCCGCAGCAGATCTTTTTTGCGAAGAATAAAATGCTTTCTATGGAAAAGATATTGGTAACCTAAAAGTAGAGCCCCGGCAAAAAGCATCCGACTCCCTACGAGGAAAAGTGGTTCTGTATAATCTAAGGCTGTTTTAGCTGTTGTGAAAACACTTGCAAAAAGTGCATAGACTAAAATGACTAAAAACATATTATTATCTTCTTTTGAAGAAGAAGTATAAACAAACGCTTTAATCATATCAAGAGGTTCTTAGTTGTTCTCTTGAGAATTTATGACCACTATGCTAGGTTAGTGGGACAATTGTGGAGTGAATAAAATGCTCAAGCAGAAGCTTTTGCTGATAGAGGATGAAGAAGACATTGCCGCATTGATTAAGATGCAAGCCGAGATGTCTGGCTTTAAAATTTACATTGAGACGGATGGATTAAATGGGTTTAGAGCAATAGAAAGAGAAAAACCCGAGCTAATTATCTTAGACATTATGCTCCCTGGATTAAATGGTCTTGACGTCTGTCGCAAAGTGAAAAATAATCCCGATTTAAAACACATTCCTATCATTTTGATTTCAGCGAAGAGTGAAGAGCTCGATGTCGTGTTAGGGCTAGAGCTCGGTGCAGATGACTATGTGACAAAACCCTTTTCTCCGAAAGTTCTTTTCTCCCGCATTAAGGCTGTATTGAGAAGAAAAGCCGAGCCTGAGGTCGCAATTCAGCTGATTGAGTTTGGGGAATTCTCCATGGACGTTGATCGCTATCAACTAAAAAAGAAAGACAAGCATATTCCTCTCACTCTGTCTGAATTTGGGATTCTGCGCCGTTTAGTCAGTCATCGAGGCAAAGTGTTAACACGCAATCAGCTTCTTGATGATCTTCAAAATGATGATGCTTTCATCGTGGATCGCAATATTGATGTGCATGTTGCTGCGTTGCGCAAAAAGTTAGGACCTTCTTTCGATTGGATCGAAACCGTTAGAGGCGTAGGTTACCGTTTTAAAGACGATGAGGATTAATAGACTTCTTACATAATTTGCTTTGCTTGAAAAAATTGATTATTTTTTTGAGTGAGAATTTATCGAAAAATTTTGAGAGCATATAAGTACATATGGTGGAAAAATTTAACGATAAAGGCGCCAAAAAGGGTAATTTTAGCAAGCAAATGAAATGATGCAAGATGTCTAATGTTTTCTTGCTTTTAAGCGCGCCTTGATCTCTTGGATTCTTTCTTTGTCTAAGTTCACAAAAATGTTTTTCTTTCTGCTTATCTGGACTTTCCCTGCCTCTTTGCCTAACTTTGTCACATATTTTTTCTGGGTTAAGGCAATTTCTGCTTTGCTGCTTTCTCTCCCTTTGCTAAAAAAAAGAGCAAGTTGCAGCGCATCTTGCAACGCTTCTTCATCAATTTCCTTTCCTGAAGTGCGGAGGACAACATGTGAGCCTGGATATTCGTTGATATGCATCCAGTGATCATTCCCCTTGGCATAGCGAAATGTCAGTAAATCATTCCCTTTTGCATTTTTTCCTACCCAAATCGATAAACCCGATGCGCTGAAGAACTCGTAAAAGGGGAGAGGAGGTTCTTCGCGTTGATTCTTTTTTTTTGCCTGTTGGGGATTAAGGTTTGTTTTGGCTTTAAACGCAAGGAGTTCTTCCTCTGTGACAATGGCTTCCAGTTCAATAAGTAAAGCTTCTTGCTTATTGAGTTCTTGCTGAGCTAATAAAAGCTGCCTTTGAAGAGGCTCTTGGCTTGCTTTAAGTTTTTTACTTTTTTTGAATCGCGCTGCGATCTCTTCATGAGGTTTTAGCCGAGGATCTAAAGCCATGCATATTATGCGCCCCTCTTGCTCCCAATCGGGTAGGGAAATCTCGCTAAGGCCTTTATTTAGCAAATATTGATACGAACTGAGAAGTTCTGCTTGATGATACTCTTTTTGCCAAGCAAGAGCGTGATTTAATGCTTCTTGGCATTTCAAAAGATACTTTTTGGTGGCTTTAAGATGCCTTTTAACAAGCTTTTTAAATTTTTTCTTTTCAGCACTTAAGAATGACTCAGCGGGGACATCCATCAAACCTTATTCACTTGCAGTATAGCTCTCTTGCTTGATGGCCTCCAAGAGTTTTTGTGTGCGATCAGTACGCTCCCAGGTAAATTCTTCTTCGCTTCTTCCAAAGTGTCCCCCAGAAGCTGTTTTTAAAAAGATAGGCCGTCTTAAATGCAACATGTGGATCATGCCTTTTGGAGTTAAGTCAAAGACTAGCGGTAGGGCCCGCGCGATGATGCTTTCTGCAATTTTTCCAGTTCCCATTGTATCAACACGAATCGAGATAGGGTGGCAGATGCCAATGGCATAAGAAATTTGCACTTCGCATCTTTTCGCGAGTCCTGCTGCGATGATATTTTTAGCAACGTAACGAGCTGCATAGGCTCCGGAGCGGTCAACTTTAGAAGGGTCTTTTCCGGAAAAGGCGCCTCCGCCATGGCGGCCAATACCCCCATAAGTATCTACAATGATTTTTCTTCCAGTCAATCCGGTATCAGCATCAGGTCCTCCAATGACAAAGCGTCCTGTGGGATTGATATAGAAAAGGGTGTTGTCATCGATCATTCCTGGAGGAGCAATTGAGAGAATTAATTGCTTCATGTCAGTTGTAATTCTTTCCAGAGACGCTTCTTCTCGATGTTGTGTGGAAAGGATAACAGTATGAATACGCACAGGTTCATGTTTTTCGTTATACTCGACTGTGACCTGTGACTTAGCATCAGGAAGGAGATAGGGGAGTGTTTTGTTGATACGGTAAAGGTTGAGAGTGCTCAAAATTTTATTAGCAAATGACAAAGGCAAAGGCATAAGTTCCGGTGTTTCATCAGAGGCATAGCCATACATTAACCCTTGGTCGCCGGCCCCCAATTCTTTAAATTCACTCTCGTCTACACCGAGGGCAATGTCCGGAGATTGCCTATTTAGCGTAGCTAAAATTCCGCAAGTCCTATAATCAAACCCAAGTTTTGGATCATCATAGCCTATGCCCTTGATGATAGAGCGTACTACGTCTTGATAAGAAATAGTTGCATTTGTTGTTATTTCTCCTGCAAGAAGCACAAGCCCTTTAGTCACTAGTGTTTCGCAAGCAACTTTTGAATAAGGATCTTGCTCAAGGCAAGCATCTAAGATGCCGTCAGAAATTTGATCGGCAATTTTATCCGGATGTCCTTGAGAAACAGATTCTGAGGTATAAAGATAATGGCTCATAGTGATTGCCTATTGTAAAGGAGATAAGATTTCGATGGTATAGCAAAAAAAGTTTTTTCTGATAGTCTAAAACTTAAAAATAGGGAAGCCTTAATGGCCTGGTTTGTTTGCTCAGTTTTTTTCTTGTTTGGCAGTTTTTCAGCATCGCCTGGGGGTACGCTGCCTGTTTCTTTTGTAGAGTTGACCAAAGATCCAGATGTGGCAAAGCAATGGCATGAAAAGCCAGTTCTTCTCCGTGGATTCCTCTACCAAGATAAGCAAGGGCAGTGGATATTAGCTTCTGAACCTAATCTTAAAAGTTGCTGTGTTGGCTCAGAATCTAAGCGCACTCATCAAATTTTTGTGCAACCGAAAGGCGCTTTTAAAACAACTCCTAAATCAGCAGTGACATTAAAGGGGGAATTCACCGTTGATCCTCAGAATCGTTACAACTATGTATTAAAAAATGCCTATTTAACGGAGGGTAATGCCAACCTTCTGCATATGCTAATAGTAGGGTTTGTTCTGATAGGCGTCTTTTTTATTCTTTACGTCGTAAAATACTGTCTTGCTCTTTTCTCAACTCACTGACTCATGCACTTTGAAAGGGAAAGCAATAGAAACTTTTTCCATTCCATCCTGGAAGAATTTTTGGCCAAGGAGTTGGAATTTTTCAGGGTTATCTGTCACAAAAAATTGGCCTGGTTGAGGACAATTTAGGGGCGTTTCTAGTTGACATTCCTGAAGAGTTTGCTTGACTCTTTCAGCACAAGTCGAGGCCGAATCTACAATGGCGATTTCAGGGCCTAAAAAATCCTGAATCTGTTCTTGTAGAATTGGATAGTGGGTGCAACCAAGCAGAAGCGTATCGATAGGGTGTGCTTTTAATGGTGCCAAATACTCCTCGATGAGCATTTGGGCTACTTGATGATGATGGAATCCCTCTTCAACTAGCGGGACAAATAAAGGACAGGCAATGGAAACAACTTTAGCCTGCGGATTTAGCTCTTGTATTTTCCTTTCATAGGCTTTGGATCGAATGGTCCCTTTTGTCCCTATAACACCAATGTGATGATTTTTTGTCACTTTGAGAGCTTGCTCGGCCCCAGGAGTGACGACGCCAATCACTGGAATATTGAAAATGTTTTGGATTTTAGAAAGGGCAAAAGCAGTTGCTGTATTGCAAGCAATGACAAAGACCTTAATGTTCTGTTCCATCAGAAAGATCGCATTTTCGATCGTATAGCGGATAATCGTTTCTGGGCTTTTTTCTCCGTAAGGAAGGCGTGCAGTATCGCCGAGATAGATGATTTTTTCATTGGGAAGAACCCTGGCAATTTGCTGCATCACAGTAAGGCCGCCAAGGCCTGAATCAAAGACCCCAATGGCCTGTGTGCGTTTGGAGTTCATGGCTTACAAGGGATTTTGAGCGTTTTGCCAACAATGATTTTATCAGAATGCATCCCGTTGAGGTCTTTTATGGCTTGAACGGAAGTTTGGTGCGCTTTAGCAATTTTGGCGAGGCTATCTCCATTTTTGACTTTATAAAAGGCGGTTTCTAAGCAGTCTGCTTTTCCTTGAAAGGCTTCTAAAAGTGAAGAGAGGGCATTTTGCATATTAGTTAGATTGCGATTTTGAAGGGCAATGGAACTTTCGAGCTCAGTGATTTTTTTTTGATAGGCTTTGATTGCGGCGCTTGTTTCATTGGCATGGGTGGAGAATTGTTTAAGATCGGCAATCAGTGCTTTGTTGGACTGCTCAAGTTGTGCGATGCGTAACTCTAAAGATTGGTTTTTTGTATTAAGGGACTCTTTTTGCTGCTCTTTGCTACTCCCCATCTCATCGCGAACCGCTTCAAGCATCACTTCAAAATTCAGCAAGCGTTCTTCAAACATTTTGATTTCAGACTTGCTGTTATTGAATTGATGCTGGAGGCGGCTGCATGTGCCTTGAAGATCATTGAGCGCAGCAGCCTGTTCCTTAGAAGCCTTACTGCTATAAGCTTCTATAAAAAAAGGCGCTTGAGCTAATAAAATAAAGGCTAGCAGTCGCTTAAAAATCATCTTTGATAGACTCGAAATTCAGCTCTTCTGTTTTGTGCCCATGCTTCATCATGGTGTTCGAAAATCACAGGACGTTCTTTACCATAGGAAATTGTAAATACACGATCTGGATTTGCTCCTTCGTTTATAAGCAAATTGCGTACAGAATTTGCCCTTTTAGCCCCTAATGTCAAGTTGTAAGCATCTGGACCTCTTTCGTCACAATGGCCTGCAACAAAAAGATAGGTTTGAGGGTGTCTTTTGAGATATTGAGCTATTTTGCGGATTGTGGATAAATCTTCATCATCTTGGACAAGATTGCTATTGTAGGCAAAATGGATTGTGCGAAAGACGGCTGCAAGTTGAGGGTCCATTGCTGGATCTTTAAAAGCCTCAATTCCTGGGAGAGCGCTATTAGGATCACCCGGAATATCCCTTGGCTGGGGAGCCCGGTAGTCACCCATCGAGGGGTTTTCATTATAAACATCTGTAATAGGAATGTAGTCACTTTCGCTCATGTAGTTATCCTGAGGCATAAATTCTTCTCTGGCGCAGACTGCGCGAGAATCCCCGTGTTTCCCCCCTAATGAACGCATGCCGCGGTACATGTGGCGTTGTGCCGTTTGTGTGTCTTCCCAAACCTCGTTTCCTGAACGGTTACAACTTGATAAGGCTCCCGCTAAGGCGACAACGATTAATAGAAAAATTCTGTTGCTCATATTCCCTACCCTCTCCTTGAATTCAACAAGCATGCTAACAAAATTTACATGGCAAGTCCACAGAAAATCCAACGAAAAAGAAGGTTCTTTGTAAAGGAGCTAACGTGAGAAATGGGTTTGATGGGTGGATTAGGCTTACACTGCTTTAACCTAAAAATACTAAAGGCCAAACTCTCACGGCTTGGCCTTTAGTATCTATTCTTTTACTCTCCCAGCCCGATAACCCGTAAACGTTAAGGTTACAGGGCAGAGAATGGATCGGAATTTAAGGAGTAATTACTTTAATTTTTTTATGAAAACGTGTGTCAGCATACAAATCAAAACCCATTTTAAAGAGGTTAATTGCAAACAATATTGTTAAAATGCCAAGACCACTGATGGCTAAAGGAGCAAATAGTGGGCTAAAGAGAAAGAGTGCAGTGGCAATAAGACCTAACTTAGTTGTTAAAATACTCAAAACGCTTGAAAATTGTTTGTATTGAATCCGTGTTTTTAATGCCTCAAAAATTTGATCCATGCGCTTATTGTACCCTGCCTTATCCCCATTATACTCAGAAGGGCGTCTAGCGTTATAAACACTTGTGATCTTTTTTTGGAGTAATTTAGTATCAACGCTGCAGTGGTTCTCTAAGAAATAATTTTGTTTTTTGAGAACACGGCAAGCACCCTTATAATCCGGTGTTTCCGGTGTATTAGGTTTTAGATACTTGTCTAATTTTTTAACCGTTTTCGAACTAAAATAAAGGCTTCTTGCATTCATTAAGATAGAGACAGATGAAAGGATAGTGCAGCCCACGCTGAGGGGCGTTGCCCAGCTCATAGCAGAAGCTCCAAGTGCGCCAAGCTCTACAAAAACGGTGGCAAGGGTGGAGGCTGCGTCACCTACATCGCTGATTCCACCAAGAACTCCTAAATACGCATCAATTTTAGCTTCTCCTTGATTAGCAAAAAAGTCATGGCAACTCATTACGAGATTCTGCGCATCAAAAGGTAGGGAGAAGATACGGGTGAGTTCTGTTGCTGCAAAAGCTTTTGAAGCCCGAATAAGTGTGCCGAAGTAGGGGGTTACCAGTCCATACACGGCACGAGCTTCGCCACCGATCGTGTTCACCCATGATAAAGCATCTCCACTTAGGATAAAGTTACGAGTTTTTTTTAATACCTTGGCACAAGAATGGCTCTTTTTTGTTTTTAAATTTTTTATAAAAAGCCCAGAATCGATTCTGGGAAGTTCCCATGGAATGGATGTTATTTCTGGTTTGTCATCCTTAGACCGAGAGACAATATTATAGAGATCGATAAAGCTTCTTTTAGGGCCATTAGAATAATCTGAGAGACTTGAAGCTAACCTTGAAAGTGATGCTGAAGACATATTTTTCCCCAAAAAAATTAATGATAGAGATCTTACTTTTAGATACTCACGCGGTGAAATCGAATAACAACTTACAGAAGAGATCGCTTATAGGCAAGGAATTATTTATTTTTTTCGTGGTTCCCAGGAAGGGAATCGTTTGTCGCCTTTTCCGCTAGTAATTTTAATCGCCTTTTTGTCATTCAGATTCAAAATATAAACATCTGCTTGGCCATCTTCTTGTAAAGAGTTAAAGGCAATATGCAGGCTGTTTGGAGCAAAGGTGGGATTTTCTTTGTGAAAAGCGCCGTCTGTCAATTGTTGCTCGCGCCCTGTTTCGAATTCATAAACCCAAATTTGACGTACTCCTTTAGTGAGGGCCGAATAGGCGATTTTTTTTCCATCAGGAGACCAACATGGAGATGTATTTTCGCGATTTTGTTTTGTTAGTAAAGTCGCTTTTAGGTTTTTGGCATTGTCGTTTTTGGGGAGAACAAGAGTGTAGATACGTGGAGCGCCATCTTTATTTGATACAAAAGCGAGCTTTGCCCCATCAGGGCTAAACGTGGGTGTAGCTTGCGTTCCATAAGCCGCGGTGAAAAGCTGGATCGGTTTCCCAACTGGCCCTTTTTCAGGGTCTAATGCTTGGATAAAAAGATCAGGGTTTCCTGTTACATCGCAAATAAAAGCAAGTTTGTCTCTCGCCGGAGCAATCGCCGGCATAAATTGATTGCCTTTTAACAAGCTAAATCGTGTTATTTGACCATTTGCAAGATTGCCAAAATAAATTTTTGGCTGGCCTGACTTGTAGGAAACAAAGGCAAAGTCGCGGGAGGGGCTCCCTTCTTTCGATGGGAAGTAGCAGGGCGATACACAGAGTGCTTGTTGCTCTGTCACTACTTGAGCATTACCGCCATCATAGTCAGCTTCTACTACTTCTGAAGTGCTTTTCCCGGTACGCGGATCCTTGACTTTAATGGTATAGAGCAATTTTGTTTGTGCAATCCCTTCTTGGTTAAACAGCGCTTTAAAGATTAAATCAGCTAAAAGGTGCATTTTCTTGCGATCCTCTATAAAACTGCCCGATAGGGGGAGCCCTTCTATTTTTTTTATGCTATCTGTATTTGCTAAAAATAATTTTGCTCCGAGCTGCCCATTGGAAATTTGCGTTTTAATGGCGTAATAAACACGGTGTTGCTTCCACGCTGAAGCTTTTTCTGGATGCTGGAAGTTAATTGAAGCATCGAGCTTTGCCATCTCTTTGGTCGGTTTGACAACATAGGTCATGCCATTAAAGTTTAAGTCATTGCGTAGAATACTTTCTAATTTTTTGAGATATTCGGAACTAAAGCCGGACTGCACATCTTGTAAAGGAGAAAGATAAAGAGGAAGCAGTTGATTTTCTGTTGTTAAATTGACGATAATCGGGTCATTTTCTGATGCATGAGAAAAGCCTATAACAGTCAAAATAAAAAACATGCAAAGTTGAAAAAATGCTGTTGCCATCTTACGTTCCTATCATAGTAATGGTAAAGGTGTAGTTTTCTACGTTACCAAACTGTTTTCCTAAACAAGGCATTGTATGCCGAAGCAGAGTTTTTTCAACATATTTTCTATTTAAAGAGCTTTCCGAGGAAAGAATTTCCAATTTTTTTATTGTGCCGTTTTTTTCAATAGTGAGCTTTACATTAATTTCACCCATTTCGGGTAACCGAAGCAGCAGTTTTAAACGACTAGCAAGTTCTTCACGATAAAAAATCTCATTTTCTGAGAGTGATTCTGAAGTTAAAGAGACGCTTACGCTTTGCAAAGTTCCGATTTGGCTAACGGTCGGGATACTGTCGGAGGGCTCCTTGGAGCTGGTTATTTTTTTGCCCGTCTCAACTTTTCCAAGGCTAGCTTGGGCCTTAGCTAGCAATTGCTGCTTTAGGGATGAAGTTTGTGTTGGAGGAAAAGAGGGGGTTGGCCTTGCCGGCTTTTCGGAGGAGGATTGTTTTTTTGGTGTTTTAACGGGTTTTTTTTCTTCCTTTTTGGGAAGGATTTTAGGTTTTGGCTTTGGTTGCGTCTTAGGCGCACTCTGCTGCAGTTTTTCTGTGGGCTTAACCTCAGTTTCTTTTGCTGTTTGAGGTAAAGAAATAGAGGGGGTTTCTGCTACTTCAGGCTTATTTTGGCTCGTTTCCTGCTTTAGAACCGGGGGCGAAGCAGGCGCTTCTCTTGGTTTTAAACGAATTGTAGTGACAGCGAGTTTGGTTTTTAACGGCATTTGGAGGGGACTTGAGAGACTAAAAAAGTAGAGGAAAAGGGCGTGTACAGTAAAAACAATTCCGCAACAAACAGCTAAGGGGAAATTTATGGGTTTCATTTAAGGATTTATTAACTGGGTTTCAAGATTAAATCCATCTCTTCAAAGCCTGAGACTTCCAAGGCTGTTTTCACCTCTTGGTAGGTTCCAAAAAAAGCTTTTTTATCATGAAAGAGCTGCGGTTTTGCACTTGGATAAGCTTTTTTAAGTTCGATAAGCCGATCTGTGAATTGCGCTGGGATTGTCACGGCTTGATTGATTCTGACAGAATTATCGCTTCGCACTTCAATGATTACAGGGCTTTTCTGATTCACACTAGAAACTTCTTTAGCAGCAGGTGAGGATCTAGGAAGTTCGATTTTCTCCATTTCCAAAAGAGGGGCAATAACAATAAACATAATTAAAATGACAAAGACAACATCGATAAGAGGTGTTAAATTGATAGAGGGCTCTTCTTCTATTACTCTTCTTTGAAAAAATCGCATGTCCTAAGAACCTTTAATTTAAATCAACTTTTCTGTAGCGCATTTCGAGCGTTGCTAAAAGCTCCCTTGAAAAACTGATCATGTCGGTTTCAAAGTCTTTCAAAGAATTTTTTAAATAATTATAGCCAATGAGCGCAGGAATTGCGTCAATAAGCCCAAGAACAGTTGTTGCAAGAGCGAGGGAGAGCCCATTTAAAACTGTTTGGTGTGCTGGTCCTCCCTGAGCTTGCAGTTCAGAAAATGTTGTTAAAATTCCCCAGACTGTTCCGAGCAACCCTAAAAAAGGAGCAAGGGTAATAATCGTAGCCAAGATAAAAAGATTTTGCTCTAAATGCTTGCTTTCTTTAGACACTGTTGTAAGTAGCTTTGCCTCGACACAATCGATATCCCCCTGGGAGAGGAAAGAAGTTTCAGCGGTAGCATGTTGGTGTTTAAGAAAATGATGATTTTTATTAAGGAGTTCTAAAGAGACCTTTTTTAAAGAGAGATAGATCTCCTTGAAAGAACTAGAGGGTACCGTAATGTCATGGTCGAGATTAAGAACTTGCCCTTTCTGTTTTTCTAGCCTTTCTTTGAATTTAAAAGAATTTTTCTTAGTAATTAAAGTCTGGCGAGTCTTATATATAATGATTATCCAACTTAAAATAGATAAGATAATTAATCCGATAAAAATTAGTTTACCTAGAAAGTCGGAATGAATATAAGAATCAAAGAAAGGGTTGTTAATTAATAAAATTTTTAGTAACATACATTTTCTTCATTAATTTAAGTCTCATTAAACGAAAGTTTGGTTTGACAAAGAGGAGGTCAACATTTTGCTGAAGCAAATAATTTATTTTTGCTTTGTCTTGGTATCTTGTTTTAACACTATTTCTATTGAAGCTCAAGAATTATCCTCTCCCGAATCACCCGCTCATATAACCCTTTTTGCTGAAAAACAAGCCATTACGACAAATGATTCATTTTGGGTCTCTCTTCAATTCACTCTCGAAGATTCGTGGCATGCTTATTGGAAAAATCCAGGTGACGCAGGCATGGCCCCTTCTATTGATTGGCAGCTTCCCGATGGGTTTAGGGTAGAGAGGGTGGAATGGCCAGTTCCCCAGAAGTTTGAAAAAGATGAGGCGGTCACTTTTGGCTATAATGGGACTTTTGAACTTTTAGCGCTTCTTAAAACTCCAACAGACCTTAAGGCTGTAGAAGAACTGGAGATTGGTACGAATGTGCATTGGGTTCTTTGCTCTGAGGATACCTGTATGCCAGGAGAATCTGAGTCAAAATTAACGTTACCGGTCAATCTTGCTTCAGCCCCTTTTTCTGAGCATGCAGTAAGAATTCAACAAGCTTTGGCAAAAAAACCAAAGCCACTGGACGGATCAGCCTATTATCAAGATGCATTTGTCCACTTTGAATTTCCAGGATCTCTTGCTGTCCCAGCAGTGAAGCCTTTCTTTTTTCCAGAAGCATCCGGTGTAGATTATCACAAGGATCCCTTTTTAAAGGTCTCTCTCGACCAAACTAAGAACCACAGAATTAGTTTAATGGTTGATGATGAGCCAAAGCTTTTAAAAGGACTTTTGGTTATGGGAGATGATGTGTGGGAGGTTGAGACACCGGTTGTTAAAAAACAGCCTGAAATGCTTAGTCAAGCAGATGTTTTTTTTATGCCTTCTTTAAATGTCCCCTCGGAAGAAAATCAGGTCGATTTCGGTCCTTTTATTTTGGCTCTTGGTTGTGCCTTTTTGGGTGGCATGATTTTGAATTTAATGCCTTGTGTTCTCCCTGTCGTCTCTTTTAAGATCATGAGCTTCGTCAAGCTTGCTGGACAAGAGCGGTTGACCGTTTTTAAGCATGGCCTAGCTTTTGCTTTGGGGGTACTCCTATCTTTTTGGACCTTGGCAGGGGTTTTGATGCTTTTAAAGGCTTACGGCCATGCTGTAGGTTGGGGTTTCCAACTTCAAGAGCCCTTTTTCGTTGCTGTTCTAGCGACACTTCTGCTGATCTTTGGTTTAAGCCAGTTTGGTGTTTTCGAGTTTGGGACAAGCTTTGCTTCGTACGCTGGGGATGCTCATATCAAAACTGTCAAAAAAGAAGGCTACTCCGTTTCCTTAATGAGTGGGGTGTTTGCCACTGCTGTCGCAACCCCTTGTACTGGCCCCTTCTTAGGTTCAGCCGTTGGATATGCGATCACTTTGCCTCCTATTTTTGGCATGATTATTTTTACTTCCTTGGGATTAGGGATGGCCTTTCCTTATGTGGCTCTTTCCGCTTTCCCAAAGCTATTGCGCTGGATGCCAAAGCCTGGGGCCTGGATGGATGCTTTTAAACAATTTATGGGCTTTTTGATGATGGCCACCGTCCTTTGGCTTGGATGGGTGTTTGGTGCTCAAACAAGCGAAAATGCGATTTTCATCCTTTTAGGAGCTTTGCTTGTCATCTCTTTGGGATGCTGGATTTATGGAAAATGGGGTACCCCTCTTCAACGTAAAAAAGTGCGTATGATAAGCTATACATTGACACTAGGATGTCTCTTAGTTGCCTCGTTTATGATTCGCGAAGCCCTGCATTCAGTCGATGTAAGACAAGGGGTGGCTTTATCCGGTCAAGGTGATAAGCTTGGCTGGGAGCCGTTTTCCCAAGCGCGCATTGATGAGCTGAAGGCAAATAACATTCCCTTTCTAATCGATTTTACGGCCAAGTGGTGCTTGATTTGTCAAGCAAACCATGTTGTGTTGAACAAACAAGAAGTTGAAAGGAAGCTCGATGAAATGGGTGTTGTAAGGATCAAAGCAGACTGGACAAGAAATGATCCAACAATCACAGCAGAACTGCGTAAGTTCGGTCGTAGTAGTGTTCCTCTTTATGTTCTTTATGGAACAAATGAAAGTCAGGATCCAGTTATTTTACCTCAGGTCTTGACTGCGGATAACGTAATTAGCTCATTAAAACTCATAAATGCCTCTTCAAATGTCTCTTCACTACATTGATTCACATGCCCATGTAACGTCTGATGCTACCTTTTTAGTTGCTGAAGAGCTACTAAAAAGGGCAAAGGACGTCGGGTTATCAGCCATTATTAATATCTGTACTGATCTTGAAACCCTGGAAAGAGGGCTTCAGCTTTCTAAAGGCTATCCTTGGCTCTATCACACTGCCTCTACCTCACCACATGATGTTGACAGGTATGGGGAGGCTCATTTCCCTATTTTTGAACAAGCGGCCAAAAACGGTGATTTGAAGGGGATTGGTGAAACGGGATTGGATTATTTTTATGAACACTCCCCAAAAGAGCTGCAGAAAAAATATCTTGTGAAGTATCTCCATCTTGCCCTTGAGACAAAGCTTCCTGTGGTTATTCACTGCCGCGAAGCATTTAACGATTTTTTCGAAATCATTGACGCTGAATACCAAAGCGCAGATGGCATTTTGCATTGTTTTACAGGCACAATGGAAGAGGCTAAGCAAGTCATTAAACGCGATTGGTATCTTTCTTTGAGTGGAATTGTCACCTTTAAAAAAAGTGTGGCTTTACAAGAGGTTGCCAAGTGGGTCCCTTTAGAAAAATTACTGATTGAAACAGACACTCCTTACCTAGCACCACAAGGCAAAAGGGGGCGGCTAAACGAGCCAGCCAATTTACCGGAAATTGCCCAATTCATAGCTCATTTGAAGGGAATTTCTGTGGATGAGGTTGCCCAAGCTACGGCACAAAACGCTTACGAGGTTTTTCGTTTATGAAGCAGACAAAAGATTTGCAAAAAGTCATTGAGAGTGCTCGTGAATGTTATGATCATTTTCTCTATTGGCCCCATTACTATAAAAAATTTCCACCTATAGAATGCTCGGTAGCTTTAAAAGAGGTGCATAAAGAAAAAAATCACGCCCTTTTTTATGCCTATCCTTTCGACCATAATTTGCTGACAACCATTCCCTATTTTAACGCAAGCCCAATGCAATTTGGTGCCAATCGCTACATTGCTTCTCAGGGGCCGCGCCATGAGACCTTAAGCGATTTTTGGGAGATGATTTGGGGAGAAAATAGCGAGCTGATTGTCAGTGTGACTAATGAAAGAGAAGAAGAAGGAATGGGCCATCGCTATAAATTCGATGCGTTTTGGCCTCAACATCAATCCCAAGAATTTGGCAATTTCAAGGTAGCCCTTCTTAAAGATGAAGTCATCAAAAGGTGGGATGATGGACGTGTGGAGCAGATTCGTCTACGCCAATGTGAAGTCACTTATCAAGGAGAAAAGAAAATCGTCCACCAACTTCATATGGAAAATTGGATGGATGGCAGTATTGTTTATCCAGAAAGCTTGATTGAACTGAGTTTATCTGCAGATCGCTGGAAAGGAGAAGGGCCTATTCTTGTACACTGTGCTGCAGGAATCGGTCGGACAGGCACATTTATTGCTTTCCACAGTCTCTACCACGATCTTCTAAATGCGTTAAAAAGAAGTGAGTCACACGCCCATTTTGATATTCTAAAAAGAGTTGCCGAAATGCGCGAAAAAAGATATGGGCCAATGATTGCGGCAAAAATTCAATTCTTACTTTTAGTCGAAGCCTTAGATTTAGCTCTACTAAAACTTTCTAATTAAAAAACTATTTCTTTCTTTAAAATCTATCGCTATAAGATAAAAAAATGCTTGGGTAGGAAATTTTAAGGATTTTTGAATTTAGGTTCTCAAAATTTTCCGCTAAATGCACTCAAAAATGACCAATTTTTTCAAGCAAAGCAAGTTATGCAAGAGGTCTATTGCGAAACCAGTGAGTGTGTTGGATAGGCTCAAGTGGTCCATAAAGCCGATATAATCGGGCACTGTGCTTTTGAAAAACTATAAGAGGGTGATGCAAGATTTCCGCATCGGTGAACCATTAGCTATGCTCAAGAGCTACATTTGCCAAAGCTGCTGACCTTACAATCCGGAACCCGAGTTTTATGGCTTTAGGGGGCAAATGCTCAGTGAAAAAAATTTGCTTAAAACCCCTATTGGTTTAGTTAAATGTCATTCACAATATAGAAAGAGCTTAAAAGCTGCTTGGTTGGCGGCATCAAGCGTTTTGCCTTCATTGAAGATACCAAAAGCTATTATTTGGCCTAGCAAGCCCATCATTAAATAATTGTAATCTTTTCTCTCTAAGTGATATACCAACTTGTTTTTCGTTTAAATTGGATGAACTACTATGCGCTTCATTATTCTTTTTTTAATATCCTTGCAATCTTTAGCAGCTTTTCAATATGAACTTGCTATTTGTGCTATTTTTCAGAACGAAGCCAGATTTCTTTCTGAATGGATTGATTACCATAAAAAAGTGGGTGTGCAACATTTTTACCTATTTAATAATTGCAGTGATGACAATTTCCAAGAAGCTTTAGCTCCTTATATAGAAACAGGAGAAGTTTCTTTAATCGATTGGCCTTATCGTTACGAAGACGGGGATATTTCTAGGTGGAATCTGATTCAATGCAATGCTTATTCGGAAGGCTTAAAAAGAAGTAAGGGCGTTGCCCATTGGCTAGCATTAATTGACACAGACGAGTTTATCATTCCAGTTAGAACGAGAACTCTTCCAGAAACGCTGCAATTTTTTGAAGCTGTACCGGCAGTAGGAGTCAACTGGCAAATGTATGGCACTTCTTATGTCCCTGAAATTCCTTTTGGGGAACGGATGACAGAATCTCTTTTAATGAGGGCAGTGGACGATGCTCCTGAACATTTTGTTATTAAAAGCATTGTCCAGCCTTTAAAAACTTCGCTGCATGTGATTAATCCTCATTTCTTTTCCTTCTTAAAAGGCGTTTGTGTGAATACAAATGGGGAAGAAATCAAAGGTGCAATAGCTCCCTACATTGTCACTAACGTGCTGCGGATCAACCATTATTGGTGCCGCGATGAAAAATTTATGCGCGAACAAAAAATACCAAGACGCCATCACGCCCTTAAAGAAAATGAAAAGGATATTTTGAAAATAAACGATCGGTACAATATGGTTCATGATGATGTGATACTAAATAAATGGTGAAAAATGAAAAAAAAATTTCAATTTATCCTTTTTGCCTTTTTAACTTTTTGCAACCTGCAGGCCACTTTGCCGGAGCCTTATGCTTCAATTCATGTTTTGCCATTTGATGGACATGGGTGGTTTGGGAATCAGGAACCATTAAAAAATATCCTTCATGCGGGGTCGATTAATACGGTCATTGAGGTGGGATCGTGGCTTGGTTCCTCAACACGTTTTATTGCTTCTGAGCTTCCTGAAGATGGCGTCGTCTACGCGGTTGACACGTGGCTTGGAACTCCGGAAGAAGTGCTTCATTGCACGGATCCTCGTCTCCCTTACCTCTACCAGCAATTTTTATCGAATGTGATCCATGCTGGTTTGACGAAAAAGATTGTCCCTATCCGTATGCACTCACAAGAAGCTGCTAATGCGCTTCATTTAAAAGCAGGCCTTATTTATCTTGACGCTTCGCATGAAACAGAAAATGTTTACAAAGATATTTTAGCTTGGTATCCGCATTTAGCAGAAGGAGGGATGATGTGTGGAGATGATTGGCTATGGCCGACCGTTCAGGTTGCTGTGATGAATGCCAGTCAAGTGCTTCAGCGTAAAGTGCATAGTGTAGAAAACTTTTGGTGGTTTGAATAGTTTTCTTAAGAAATGCCCGGGAAAAGCTTTCCTCCCGGGATTTTTCCTGTCTAGGCTTCGGCTTTTTTGACCGTAATCTTTTTGATCTGTTGTGCTTCTACAGGTTTGTCCTGAGGCCCTGTTTTTGTCGATTCGATTTTTTGAACGACATCATATCCACTGATCACTTCGCCAAAAATCGTGTGCTTATTGTTCAGCCAAGGAGCTGGTGCTGTTGTGATAAAAAATTGGCTACCATTTGTTTTTGGACCGGCATTAGCCATTGCAAGAAGCCCTGGTTTGCTAAATGTCAAAGAGGAAGAAAACTCATCTTCAAATGGTTTGCCCCATATAGACGCTCCACCGCGACCTGTGCCAGTAGGGTCGCCTCCCTGAATCATAAAGCCTTTAATTACACGGTGAAAAATCACATCGTTATAGTAATTGCTTTCAGCGAGCTTTAAAAAATTTTCAACCGCTTTAGGCGCAACTTCTGGTCGCAAAGCGATCACAATAGGGCCTTGTGTTGTTTCGATGGTGACAATCGTCTGTTCAGCTTTCATAGTGTTGTTCTCCTCTGCAGATAAAGGGTAAATAGCAAGAAAAAATAGGAAGGTTGCAAGAAACATTTTTTGCATACATAATCCTTTTTGTAATTCACGTTTGCATCATTTAAAGGATGATACTCTTTCTTTGATTATATAGAAAGGTGGTGTATACAGCCTTATAGGCAAGCAGTTTAAAAAAAATGGGGAACGATTGAAAGAAAAAATTAGTCAAAAAGAAAAAGAAGAATGGCTCTTGGAGACTGAAAACATTGCTCTAGCAGCAGGTAACGTTCTTAAAAAATATTGGGGGAAGCTCTCCTCCATACGCCAGAAGCAGTTTTACTGGGATTTGGTAACCGAAGCCGACACTGAATCGGAGCAGCTTATTCTTTCTTTGTTACAAGAGAAATTTCCCGAGCATAAAATTTTATCGGAAGAAGCTGGCCTAAAGGAAAAAGCTTCTGGGGATTTCATGTGGGTGGTAGATCCCTTAGATGGCACTACAAATTATACGCATCAGTACCCCATGGTGGCTGTCTCTATCGGGTTGCTGTACCAACAAAAACCGTTGCTTGGCGTTATTTATAATCCCATTTTAAATGAGTTATTTAAAGGTGCAGATGGCATGGGAGCTTTCTTTAATGCTGAACCCCTGCGTGTTTCTGGAATTAGTGAGTTAAATAAGAGTTTGCTCGCAACGGGCTTTGCCTACGATCGTAAAGAGACAAGTGATAATAATTATGCAGAGTTTTGCCATATGACGCATATTTCTCAAGGAGTTAGAAGAGGAGGGGCCGCAGCATTGGACTTGGCTTATGTTGCCGCTGGGCGGTTAGATGGGTATTGGGAAAGAGGACTAAAGCCTTGGGATGTTGCAGCGGGTATTGTGTTAGTTAACGAAGCCGGTGGAAAAGTGACTTCTTACGAAAATGGCCCAATCGATTTAACCTCGGGCCGCATTTTAGCCACAAATCAAGCGATTCATGCTGCTTTAAGCTATGAGCTAATCAAAGTGGGCAAGATTAAGCCACGATTTACAGCTTTCACTTAAAATTCTTTCTCTATCCAAAGCTTGTGAACAAATGGTAATGGCCTCTTTTTTTCAAAGGCTTTAATTCTTTATCGCACTATTTCATAAATAAAGTGTTGTTCTACTCTTCTACTTTACAGGCTTAAGAAAAAAATACAGCAAAGGACCCTAACCCACCTAATGCCTATTAATTAAAAGCTTCCAACCCCAAAGAAAACAAGCTAAATTAAGAAGTAATTTTTTAGCTTCTTTAATAATTCAAATTGCCTCAAATGGCCCATTAATAGATTTTTTACCGGAGGGCTAGAATGTAAAAAAATGCTCCTAGATTTAGAATCAAGCAGCAATTTTTGCCTCCAAAATAGTTGATTGAATGAGCTCTTGTAAATGAAGCATCAGGTTGCTTTCCCAGTCAGCAACTTCTTTAAGCTTAAAAACGCTTGATTTTTTTTGAAGACAGGTTTCTATTTGATCGATAAGAGGTTTTTTAGAGTCGAACCTTGTAGCCAGTCCAATTTCTTCTAAGAACGCGGCATTAACTTCTTCCCACGGATAGGAATTCATTAATAATAGATGGCTTTCGGTCGAGAAAGCTTCAATTACAGTGGCCCCTCCTGCTTTAGAAATACCCATATGAGAAATATTCATCATCTCATTCATTTCGGGAGGAGTTAATAATCCATGAACAGTAAATTGCTCTTGTTTATTTGTCTTTTTAATTTTTTCTTGAAATTCAATTTGAAGATTTAAGTTTTTTCCACATATAAAAATAAACTTCAATGGGAGATGAGGAGCTGATTGCAGAAGCTCTTCAAAAATACCTTTAATGGCACCGGTACTATGTTTTCCCATGACAATAAATATAGGGATTTCATGTTCTTTAATATCCCATTTCTTTCGCAATCTTTGAAGATCTAGGTTATCGTCAATTTTATAAAAATTAGAACAAGGATATCCAATTAGTTCAAACTGGGTTTTCAAAGCTCCTATAGGAACTTGTAATATTTGGCTTATTTTTTGCATAAGGATGTCTTCTGAATCAGCTACATTATATTTGTCTAAGCTACAGTAGCTTTCAAAAAGAGGTTTGAACATGCTTGGACGAAATATGGGTAACCAAAACTTAGTGTTTTCTGGCACATTCCTATAATACGCTGCTAATGACGGGCATAATTCAAAATCGGGATGAAACATTCTAAAGGGAATTCCAAAAGAGGCAAGGGCGATGTCATCTGAGGTATAAGAACGCGTTGAAATAATTAAATCAGGATTGATCCCTGCTATTTTTTGCTTCAGCCTCGCTAATAAATTATTGGGTATATATTGTTGAATTTCTCGATTTAATTTTTTTCTTCCAGGAATGACACTAAAATCGTTTGTTTTTTGAAAGATGGATGAATAAATCATGTCATAGGTATAGGTTCCTGTGGCAATCATGACGGGGTCTGCTTCTTTGGCAATATCTTCAACATCGATAATAATAGGAAGTATGCGATCCTGGTGTTTTAAATAGTGAGCCATTGATTCTGCAACCGAGAAATTACCACCACTAGCAGTAGTTGTGATAATGACAATCGTGAAAGGATCTTCAATTTTTCTTGGTTTTAATCTATACAGGGGAACGTTTGCTGCAACTACGAAATCGTGAATTTCTTTGCTATATTCTTCTACCCATTTTTTCCCGTAGGGACCGTGGTGTTGTAAGGCATATGTTAGAGCATCTTCAGGGGAATGTTTGGGATTACCAAATAACAAACAAACTTCAATTAAAGCTCGTGAAAAAGCTGCATGAGCAGCATTGGATGTACCATCCTCAGAAAGTTTGATAACAATAGGCAAAATATTATTTTTATAAGCTTTAAAAACAATATCAGCAGCTTTTAGATCTTTCATGTAATAAGAAAGATCAAAATGTAATTTACTTTCAAAGGGATGGCGAAAAAACTTTTCACCTATCGAGGTAATTAAAGTACTATTTTCGATATCGAAAGTCTCTCTGAGGGCTTCTAACGAATCATAGGCAAAACAATGTAGGTTCGATAGGCTCCCACAAAAAACAACAATATGGAAAATAAAACTTCGCATCAGGGATTCTCCGTTAATAATGAATCCTAATTAATAATTCATTCACTCGATTATGATATAAATTGGCATAGCAAATAACGCGGTCGTCTATAAGCCTTTTGAAAAAACTAGGCAGATATCTACAAGAAGACTCTTCACAATTCTTGTCTAATTGATGCCAGTTAATAGTGAGCTGCCGCGAACATGTGACTTCAATTGAAAGCTCAGAATCAGAAGTTAGCCAATGATCAGATTTGCTTTTGGCAACAAAAATTAATTTAAGTACCCTTTCTTCTAAGTTTGAAAAACGGTGTTTTTCTTGCTGGTACTTTTCGATGGAGTCAGCATCTAGCCTGGCTTTTTTTATGGTAAGGAATTTGTAATGGCGTGTGTAAATATTTTCAAATTGCTTTTGCGTTGTAACTTGAATGTTTTGTAAAGTGGTTATTTGTTGATCAATTTCTGGACAAAACTTCTTAATTTCCTCAAGAATTTCATCAAAATGGTAAGGAAAAAGATAAATAGCTGTTTTTGCTGCTTCTAAAGCATCCTCAAATGTAAGGGGAGTATCTCTAAGGCGATATCCTCCTAAATCAATTAAAGCAATTTTACCAATGCCGTTTTCTATCATTAAGGGAAGATTATCACATCTTATTAAAGGGATATTGCCATCAGTTGATTGATAGGGATGAATAGGGGCTAAAATGTCAGGTAAGATGGATTGGCATAAAAAACCGGTAAACTCTCTAACAGCAAGAACAAAGCTCTTTTTGTTATCCTCATAAAGAGCGATTTGTTCTCTCTGTTTAACATCGACAATAGGAAATTTTTCTTCGATGTTAAATTGAGCATAGGGTTTAGCTTTTGGGATTAAAAGGGTTTGATAACCATTTTTCAGACATAAATCACGGGCTTGCCACATAGCAAAAAAACGCCTGATACTTCTTTCATTCCCTAAGGCCTTAAAAATGATGGGTAAGTTCGGAGGAATGTAAACTGGCGTTATACCCTTTGTAGCTCGTGGTAGTTGGTCAAGAGATCCACAAGCAATAGATTGAGTAATGAATTGCTTGGCTAAATGGTAGTTCTTAGCATTAAGATAATGCCTTCTAACTTGATATCCACGCCAAATGCTCTGTATTTTAATAATAGGCCCAATTGCTGGGCCTACTGTTGTAGGATTAAATTCTATTTGCACTTCTGTTTATTTTTTTTCTTTTTATGGGTGCACCAAGAACCGTCCCATAGATGGATAGCTAAAGATTCTGGGCTTATGTAACTAATAATTTCTTCACGGGTTACGTCCCTTTGTTTCCATGGTAAAGGATATAGATAACTGCAGGGAAGAATTAGCACTTGTTCTTCACCGCTAGCTAAGACAGCTTGGCAAGCTCGACTAATGAGACCTGGCCCTGTGCGTTTAATAATACCTTCTTGAGGGGCGTCAGCTACCGAACGGAGATTTTCGAGACAATATTTCATAACAGCACTATTTTTGGCTGCTCCCATGACAGCAGAACCCACAAAAAATGGCTCACCATAATGTTTTCCAATATAGTTCAGTTCAAAGCAACTAAAAAAGCCTATATTTTGAACAATCAAATCTTGAAAGGAATTTAAGCAGACAACATCAGCATCACTGTAAATACCTCCAAACTGATAAAGTAATTCAATTCGGAGTATATCTGCTTTTTCTGCCCATGTTGTTGCTTGTTCAAAAGCTAATTGCACTTTTTTATTAGTCCAAATGAAGTCACTTAAATCCTGATCAGTCCAAATTTTTATTGTCCAATGAGGATGATGGGTTTTCCAAGTATCAAAAGCAGAGGCAACTTGAAGAGGAATATCTGAACCTAACCAAATAAGGTGAATGATTGGGGGAATAGAAAATTGTTGAGGAATTACGCTATAATCTTGTTTAGGAAGTCTTTTAAATTGATCGCAAAATAAAGAAAAGTTTTTTTCGACAGCCTGGACATCCTTGTCATGGATAAAAGATAGCTCAGAATCACTTCTTTGCCATTTCATGGCATCCAAAAATGATGTAGATGTAAAGCCATAGGTTGATTGCCTATGCTTTAATAAGAGGTCAATCTCATAAGGAATTTTAGCTTCTAAAAAGAAAAAAGAGGACACAAGGATAAAAAAGGAAGTAAAAAAATTTAAGTTCATAGCTATTTTTGGAGTTAATTGTTAATGGCTTAGAATCGACTCTATCTTATGACATATATCAACTTGATATTTCAAACTTTTTTTTTGGTGTGGGTCGAGAAATTTATCAAGGATACTTCCAACTACCCGCAACGACCAATAAGTAGCAAAGTAGCGCTGCGCTTCCTTTGTCGCAATATCCGTAGGAACATGTGAAAAATATTCTTGTTTATAGATATTTTGAATTTCTGAAATTTTTTCTTCATTGTATCGTCCCATGCTTCTTGCTGCTATCTTAACTGTTAATAAAGCTTCCTCGAGTTCGTTGATAGCAAACCCTATCGGTTTAGATTTCGGAGACATTGAACGATGGAAATGACTTAAATCAATATAAGTCACACATTCATTATCTAAATCTACAAGCCAATTGCTATGATTAGGATCCCCATGTGTGAAGCTTAGTAAGAGAGGCATTTTGATAAAATCTTGTTTTAGCTGACTCCAATGATCGCGTAATTTGGAAGTCAATTCTTTAAAAAAAGCGTTTTTTTCTAATTTATCAAAGATAGCTTGAATATCTTTTTCAAAGATACAGATGTAGTCTTGAGGAATTTCAGGGACTAGAGATCTCATGGATAAATGTAGATTAGCGTTAGCTTTTGCACATAATTTAATTGCCTCTTGACTGTCAAACATGAGTTCACAAAGCGGCTTGCCAGAAACAAAACTCATTCCAATAAATGCAAAGCCTTTTTCTTGATAGTCGAAATAAATTTGTGGAACTTTAACAAAAGGAACCTTTAATGCTTCAATTTGTGCATAGCCCTTAAGCTCGCTATCGAACCGTGTTCGATAATGCTCTCTCCAAAAAACTTTTACTACCATACATGGGTATCCATTTTTATTTTTGATAAAACAAAGAATATCTCCAGAGAGGCCAGTCATTCCAAGATCTTGACCCAAATGAAAGGTTAAAGGAAATTGCGTTACAGGTATGATTTGTTTTGTTACAATTTCTTCTTCTGTCTTTTTTCGAACTAACTGAAGAATGGCTCGGTGGGTGTATTCTACCTCGGAAGGAATGAAAATATTTTGCTGAAGAAAGTAATTGAAGACTTTTTCTGGGAAGCCTTTTTTAGCCTCTTCGAAATTTCTTTTTGATAATAAATGACGAAGCTTTGTAGAGGAATTATGTTGATGGTACAGCTCGCAGGAAGATCCAATTTTTGTTGGGCGGTTATTAAGGACACTGAAGCTATTGGGAAGGGGATTAGTTAATCTCGGAATGACAAGATACATTAATTTTGAGGGCTCATGAATGGGGCGCATTCGGATATTGATGAGATCAGAGCCTAGGATATGGTAAATTTTAGCGATTGTAGGATTTGCCTCTAATTCAGCGAGAGCAGCTTTGTAGGATAGCTTGGAAATAATTACATTAGGCATGTCCTTAAACATGATTTTTAGGAGTGTTTTTCGAATTTTATCGTTCGTTCGAAAAGGCTTAGTTGGATTAGAATCTTTATAAATAATTGTTACTTGTTTGATTCCGTTAAATAATGCGTAATGGACACTTTCTAAGTGTCCTTTGTGAGGGGGATCAAAAGATCCTCGGTAAATGGCTACATCACAAGTCATATCACCTGCCCAAACTATTTGTTAAAAAATGAATTTATATACAAAGAACGGCCATCATATTTTTTGATCGCTATTGAAATCAAGATAGAATTATCAAAGTTGATAGTTTGTCTTAAGCACTTGCAGCTTCTTGTTGATGAACATCAAGATGGCAGATGAGTCAAGGTTGTTTGTTGCCTTTTCGATACTCCACTTCCACCAAGCACTCTTTTCAAAACGTTCAATGGTTTTGTCATCAAATCTCATTTTAACAACTTTTTTGCCGGTAAGTTTTGCAATACGCCCCCCTTAATCAAATCAAGACAGTTTGAAAATCAAAGAGGGGAGAAGAAATCTAAAGTAGGGGAGTGGGACGAGAATTAGAGATATCGGATTCTGAATTACTCTGATTTGATTCAAATTTATTAATAAGTTCCCAAATTTTCAACATGGCCATTATTCTTTTCCTATAAGTCTCGGCATCCTCTGTTATTGGTCCCCGATATTTATCTTCTGCGTATTTGTTTAGCCATATTTTTTTTACTTTGTGGGGTGAATCGAACTTATCAAAAGCTTTAGTATCTGAAGAAAAATTACGTTCGTTCTCACTAACATTTATCTCTTCTTCAAAACTGTCTATGTTTAAAAGAATTCTTTTTCGTATAGTTTTTTTAGCGGTAAAGTAAGCATCGCTTAGAGAAGGAATAGAGGCTTTTATTTCTTTTACTTGGCTGCCCTTATCAAAAAAACAAGCCCAAATATACCATTTAAGCTTTCCCCAGATGCTTCTTGTTTTTTCAGCTAATCGCTTGTTTCGCGATCTCTGGTATATTTTTTCTAAGGCAGTAGGCGTAAGCTGAAGAGTATCCACAGTAGCCTTCATCTGCTTTAGTTCTTGGGTAACTCTTCCTTCCATGTCGATGGAGAAAATATCCGTTAAACGAAGAAGTTTTTTAATACCCGATGCGGCATCAATTTTTGTAGCCTTCTTATAGGGGTTGGTTCTAGAGTCATCAGCCTGGGCAACTTGGGAGATCAAATCTTTAGATATGGAGATAATTTCTTGGAAAGATAATTTTCTGCGACAGTTATCCCACCTTGAATTTTTCTCGAAAAAGTTATCATATTCTTTTGTCGAAAGCACTGCAATTTTTGAGTTGCGATACCGTTGAACTTCGCAAATCCACGAATGGGAAGCTGAATTATCTGATGTCACTTGAGCTAAATATCGGCACCAATTTTCTAGACTAACAAACATTGATTCCTCCTATAAACAAACAACTAAACTTGATTTTGTTAAATAAATCAAGTTTAAAATTAGATAGTTGATTTGTTTAATTGTAAAAATTTAGCTGAAGCTGCTTTTTTAAGAGAATTCTAAAATACCGGATGCGGTATAGAGGAGCATTGTTTTTTAAGGAGACTTGCAAAAAGATTTAGACGAGAAAAGGCCTGGGGAGGGAATATCTTCCCAAGCCTTGTTAAAAATTAGCCACTGCAGCTTAGACAGCCAGGTTCAAGAGAACAAGCGGCAGTTTCCTCTATTTCGCTCTCTTCGACGGTGGGGCCGGGAAGTGGAGCATTTTTATAGGATTGATCCACCGTAAACTTGATCGCTTCGGCTGCTGCCTTGGTGCGCAAGTAGTACATCCCTGTTTTTAAGCCCTGCTTCCAGCCGTAAAAATGCATTGAAGTCAGCTTGGCAAAATTCGGGTTTTCGACAAAAAGATTAAGAGATTGAGATTGGCAAATAAAGGCTCCGCGGTCGCGTGACATATCGATCAAAGCCTTTTGTTTGATTTCCCAAACCGTTTTGTAGAGCATGCGGATCTCTTCTGGGATCTCTTCAATGTTTTGAATAGAGCCATTGGCTGCAATAATCATGTTCTTCATTCTGTCATTCCACATGCCAAGCCGCGCTAAGTCCTTCATTAAGTGCTTATTGACAACAATAAACTCTCCAGAAAGAACCCGTCTTGTGTAGAGGTTAGTTGTGTAAGGCTCGAAACATTCATTGTTGCCCAAGATCTGTGATGTCGAGGCTGTTGGCATCGGCGCAATCAGCAATGAATTACGTACGCCATAGCGGGCCACAGCTGCTTTTAACCCTGCCCAATCCCAACGAGGACCTGGGGTCACATTCCACATGTCATACTGGAAAATGCCACGAGAAACAGGAGATCCCTCATAGGTTTCATAAGGGCCTTCTTCTTTGGCAAGCTCCATCGAAGCTGTCATTGCAGCAAAGTAAATAGTTTCAAAAATTTCTTTATTCACTTTTTGCGCTTCTTCAGAGTCAAAAGGATGCCTTAGCATGATAAAGGTATCTGCTAGACCTTGAACGCCAATACCGATAGGGCGGTGACGCAAATTAGACTTGAGGGCTTCTTCTACAGGATAGGCATTACTATCAATTAAACGGTTAAGATTCTTCGCAACAGTTTTGGTGACTTCAAAAAGCCTTTGATGGTCCAATGTCCCATCGATGACAAAGCGAGGAAGTGCAAGCGAAGCGAGGTTGCAGACGGCTACTTCATCCGGTGCTGTGTACTCTACAATTTCTGTGCACAAGTTGCTTGACTTGATCGTTCCTAAATTCTGTTGGTTTGATTTTCTGTTGCAAGCATCTTTATAAAGCATATAAGGATTGCCAGTTTCAATTTGCGATTCCAGAATTTTGAACCAAAGTTCTTGCGCTTTTAACGTTGTGCGTGCCCGACCTTCACTTTCATAACGCATGTAAAGTTCTTCAAACTGTTCTCCCCAGCAATCAGAAAGGCCTGGAGCTTCGTTAGGACAGAAAAGAGACCATTCGCCATTTTCTTCAACTCGCTGCATGAATAAGTCTGGGATCCAAAGCGCTGTGAAAAGGTCTCTTGCACGAGCCTCTTCTTTTCCATGGTTTTTGCGGATGTCTAGAAATTGGTGGATGTCGGCATGCCATGGCTCAAGGTAAATCGCAAAGGAGCCTTTACGTTTGCCTCCCCCTTGATCGATGTAGCGCGCTGTATCATTATAGACACGTAACATAGGAATAATGCCATTAGAGGTGCCTCCTGTGCCGCGAATATAAGAACCTGTCGCTCTGACATTATGAATGCTCAAGCCGATGCCACCGGCCGATTGAGAAATCTTCGCGCAGTTTTTCAACGTATCAAAGATACCATCAATGCTATCCTCTTTGGTCTGCAGTAAAAAGCAAGATGACATTTGTGGATTTGGGGTCCCTGCATTAAAAAGGGTGGGAGTGGCGTGCGTAAACCAACGCTCGCTCATCAAGTTGTAGGTGTTGATTACATCAGGGATGTTGTCTTTGTGAATGCCTACAGCGACGCGCATTAAAAGGTGCTGAGGACGCTCTGTCACTTTCCCATTCATTCTGAGAAGATAAGACCGCTCTAGCGTTTTAAAGCCAAAAAAGTCGTAACCGAAGTCACGATCATAAATAATTGCCGAATCTAAAGCTTCGGCATTATTTTGAATGATGTAATAGGTTTCTTCAGAAATGAGAGGTGCTTTTTTTCCTGTCTTTGGATCGACATAATGGTAGAGCTCATGCATGGTTTGGCTAAAGGACTTGTTTGTGTTCTTCTGTAGATTAGAAATCGCTATCCTTGAAGCCAATAGTGCATAGTCGGGATGTCTGGTTGTCAATGTCGCAGCGACCTCCGCTGCTAAATTATCTAGCTCACTGGTTGTGACATTATCATAGATGCCCTCAATAACGCGCATAGCCACGAGAATAGGCTCTACATGCACTGGATCTAGTCCATAGCACAGCTTTTGAATGCGCGCTGTAATCTTGTCAAATTTTACTTCCTGTCTTCTTCCGTCGCGTTTAATGACATACATGGGTGTTTACTCCTTAAAAATCTTCTGCAAGTGTGAATACATTATCTTCTTTGGAGGTCATCACGCCTGATTTTTGGTACTCAGAAACGCGTCTTTCGAAGAAGTTAGTTTTGCCTGTCAAGGAAATCATATCCATAAAGTCGAAAGGATTTGTGGCATTGTAAAGTTTGGGCGAACCTAAAGCCACAAGGAGCCTGTCAGCGACAAATTCAATGTATTGGCACATTAGGTCAGCGTTCATGCCAATGAGGCGAACAGGAAGCGCATCCCTAACAAATTCTTTTTCAATGGTTACAGCATCTGTAATAAGGGTTTGAAGCGTTTCAAGGGGAAGCTGATTCCTTAATTGAGAGTAAAGCAAGCAAGCGAAATCACAATGCAGACCTTCATCACGGGAAATCAGCTCATTGGCAAAGCTAAGCCCTGGCATAAGGCCGCGTTTTTTGAGCCAGAAAATCGAACAGAAGCTGCCGGAGAAAAAGATTCCTTCAACGGCTGCAAAAGCGACAAGTCTTTCGCTAAAGTTTCCCTGATCAATCCAGCGCAGGGCCCACTCTGCTTTTTTACTCACGCATGGTAGCGTTTCAAGGGCATGAAAGAGATTATGTTTTTCTGCAGGGTCTTTGATGTAGCTGTCGATAAGTAGAGAGTAGGTTTCTGAGTGGATGTTTTCAATCATGATTTGAAAGCCGTAAAAGCAACGCGCTTCTGGATACTGTACTTCACGCATAAAGTTGACAGCGAGATTTTCGTTTACGATACCATCGCTTGCTGCAAAGAATGCGAGAACGTGTTTAATAAAATGTTTTTCATCCTCATTGAGTCTTCTGTCCCAATCTAGAAGATCTGAAGAAAGATCGATTTCTTCTGCTGTCCAAAAACTGGCTTCTGCTTTTTTATACATTTCCCATATTTCTCTATGGGTGATAGGGAAAAGAACAAAACGGTCTTTGTTTTCTTCCAAAATTGGTTCTTTTTGGGACATAAGAACAAACTCCTTTTCAAATTAAACTTTTTATTAAAACTTAAGGTCACGCAGGGGCTTTGATCACTCATGAGGATGAAACTCAGAAGGCAGCAAAACTTCCCATAGATGCTAAATGGGCACCGTGAATATTAGCAATAAAAAAACCCCTCAAAAGAGCGAAAAACACAACATCTTGTGTTGGTCTCTACCATCTATTGTAGCAAACAGCTGTTATCTATACAATTTTAATGCAACAAGGTCAAGGCTTTTTGGGAGATAATTTGCGCAATTGAAAGTATCTTATTGGAAATGAAAGAGCTAAAATCCAAAAAAAAAAATAAGCAATCAATTAGGGGATTAAGAGATTCTGTAAGCCGTAAAAATTATACATTTAATGGCAATTTTCACAAGAGAAGAATCCGCCTCCTAGGGCTTTGTAAAGAGAGATGTAGTGGAAGAGAAGGTCAGCCTGCCCTTGAATAAAAGCCTCCTCAGTTTCGAGGTAAGAGCGTTCTAGTACAAGGAGTTCCAGGTAACTTTTAAAGCCGTTTTGATAGAGGTCTGCGGCCAAGATTTTGGCTTCTTCATTGGCCTCAAAAGCTAAAAGAAGTCGGTCGTTGCGCTCAATTTCCCAATGAAAGGCGGCCAAAGCATTTTCTGCTTCTTCTAAGGCATTAAGGACAGCTTTGTGGTATTCGTAGTAGGCTTCTTGGACTTTTAATTTTGTGTATTCGACATCGTATTTCAACATCTTACTGTTAAAAATAGGTGCAAGAAGCTGCGGGGCAAAAAACAAAGAGTAGCTTTGAGGTGAAAAAAGAGAGGGGAAGTGGGAATTAATATTTCCTACAAAACCCTTTAAAGAAAAAGAGGGGAATAGTGAAGCAATTGCACTTCCTACATATTCTGTTGCCGAGGCTAGCTTTCTCTCGGCTCTTCTAATATCAGGGCGTCTTCTTAACAAATCAGAAGGAACTCCGATAGGCTGGTGAAAGGGAACTAAAGGTAATGGCTGTTCTTGGCACAGTTCTTCTGCGAGTGCTCCTGGGTGCTTTCCCAGAAGCTTGGAAAGACAGTGGATACTTTTTTCTATAGAGAGTTCAATTTGCGGTGCTCTTGCCTGCAAAAAATGAAGCTGCTCTTCTGTTTGGCGAAAATCAATTCTGCTCGATGACCCAATTCCTAGCAGCTGATTTGTTAAATGCACTGTCTCTTGCTGTGCTCGAATATGCTCGTGCAGAAGCCCTAAACGCTTTTGAGCTAAGCGTAATTCAATGTAATTGCGAGCTATTTCTGCCGAAAGAGTGACCCACACATCATAAAAGGTCTCCTCTGTTGCCTCTACCTTGGCGGCCAAAGCTTTTAATTCGTGCGCTGTTTTGCCAAATAGATCGATTTCCCAGTCGGCGTCAAACCCTAGTTCAAAAAAATTAAAATTACGTTGATGTTTAGAGCTGTCTAAAAACTTATTAAGCAAAGCTTTTTTATTGTGATAAAGATGCCCTCCTGTAAAAGAGGCATCGACGTGGGGAAGGGCATCGGCCCCTTTTGCTTTGTGCTCAGCTCGCGCTTCAATAATGTGTAAAAGCGCTAAATGGAGGTCCAAATTTTGCTCGCTTGCCTGTGCGATAAGTGAAGTTAGAATGGGATCATTTAGCGCTTCCCACCAGTTAATGCTGTCGCTTGAAATAGAGCTGTCCATTCCAGCGGCTGGTTGTCGGCACCATGTCCTGGGCATTTCTACTTCCGGTGGAAAATATTTGGGGCCAACACAGCAGCTTGCCAAAAGTAAAGAAAAGCAAAAAAACTTAAAAAAATATAAATTTTTCATTTTTTATGGAGCTATTTCATCCTTTATGAACACATCCATTTGCTGCCCCACAAAAACTTCTCGAGGATTATTTTTGAAGCGGTAGGTCACTTTTAGAACACGGGTATCTACGCGTTCTTGAATGTCGTTGGTAAGGTTCTGTTTATTCACAAGATAAGGATCAAGTCTGACAAATTCTAGCTCGAAAGCCTGCTTGGGATCACCTTGTAAAAAAGCTACGGCAGGGGCATCATGTCGAAAGTAGGGAGCATTATATTGGTTGATGCTAACCTCTAAATGCTTCTCGTCCGTATTACCGACAATCATAATGGGTGTTTTTGATGTGTCAAGGGGAGGGAATTCTCCTCCATGAATTTTGACCTGCAAGACTTTGCCATCGATAGGTGAGCGAATGATCGTACGCTCAATTTCCGTTCGTATTTTCTGAGTCTCGGCTCGTGCTTGAAGAACTTCAAGTTTAGCAATTTCTAGATCTGGCTGCCACGTGCCCCCCTCTATCTTGCTCAAGTTCGCCTTAGCTTGCTGGTACTTCGCTTCGGCTTGTTCAAAATGAAAACGTCGGCGATTGATTTCTTCCTGGCTTAAGGCTCGTGGATCTTGGAGTTCTTGAATTCTATCGTACTGACTTTTAGCCTGAAGATAATCCACTTCGCTAGCTTTGACGACTGCTGTGCTAGAAGCGATGTCTTCTTTTCGTGGCAGAGCTTGCAGGCGTTCAAGCTTGGCGACCGTGATTTCATAAGCCGCTTGCTTGGCTACTAGTTCCGCTTCAAGATCCCTTGCCTCTAATTGAAGTAAGATATCGCCTTTTTTCACTTTTGTGCCGACATGGACCAAAACCTTTTCGATAATGCGATTCAAAGGTGTTCCAATAAAAATATTTTCACTACCGGCCTCAACAAGTCCCACTCCTGAAATGTATGTTTTGTAAGGAGCTATTGGGTGGAGCGCTTGAAGTGAAGTGGGGCTTGGGGTGCCCGGCTCTCTCCATTTATAAACGGCAATAAAAAAGAAGGAGAGAACCGCTAAAGCTAAAATAACGTAAAAATGGATTCTATTCATTGTCACTCACTGAAATAATCTGGCCATCATTCATTTTTATAATGCGATCAGCAAATGGCAAAAGGCGTAAATCATGTGTGATAACGAGAACGGTTCTTGATGAACTCTCCGCAAGTTCGCGAAGGAGTGTCATCACCTCGGTTCCTGTTGCTTGATCTAAAGAACTGGTCGGTTCATCACAAAGAATAATTTGTGAATCATTAATCATCGCCCTAGCTATAGCTACCCTTTGTTGCTGCCCTTTAGAAAGGGTTAGGGGAGAAGCGTGAGCGCGTTTATCGATGTGCAAAGCTTTTAGCAACGCCAATGCTTTGCTTAAGGCAATCGCTTCCTCTTTTCCAGCGACAATGAGAGGAAGGGCGACGTTTTCAAGAACCGTTAGCGTTGGGATGAGAAAAAACGATTGAAAGACAATCCCTAAAAAATCTCTTCTAAATAATGTTTTTTCATTTTCCGTCATTTTGCTGACTTCATGATCGAGTAAAAAAAGTTTCCCGGCATCGGAAGTTAAGATTGTTGCGATAATAGAAAGCAATGTCGTTTTCCCAGACCCTGATGGGCCAACGAGGAGTGTCAGTTGATTTCTGTAGATTTCGAGATCAACATTGCGAAGCGCCATGATGCCATTTTCATCATTGCCATAGCTTTTCCTTAATCCTTCACAGCGAATCGCCACTTTGTTCATTTTAAGTTCCCATCAATGCTTTTGGATCTACATGGAAAACTTTTCGAATGCTTAATGCAGCAGCAGAAACGCAAATACCCAAAATAATTACCCCTGTAAAAAATAAAAGTTGCCATGGAAGAAGGAATGCGAGTGTTGTTCCTTCTGTGGCAATGCCCCATAAAAACGTCGTTCCGATGCCGAGCAAAAACCCTAATACCCCGACAACAAAGGCTTGCAGGGCGATCATGTGGAGAATCATTTTTTGGGTTCCACCCACGGATTTAATTAATGCATAATACATTAAGTTATCAAGTGTCATGTTATAAAAAATTTGGCCCGCAATAGAAAAGCCGATAATAATGCCTAATGCTACAGAAAGGCCGAAGTTGATTAAAATGCCAGTGCGTAAAAATGACTCAACGATACGCCATTTAAATTGGTCTTGTGTGAGAGCGTTAAGCCCGGGATGAGCGTTGATATCCTTAATAACTTGGTTTACGTCGGAGCTAGAGGTACTTTTGACAGCAATAAAAGAGAGGGGATTAGAGGAAAAAGAGGTAAAACTCAAGAATTCCTGATGCCCTGTGAAAAAAATAGGCTGTGGGTAAAACCCTGGGGTGATTTTACATATGCCGACGATGATGGCTCGACGCTCGTTGATTTCCAACTCATCCCCTATTTTTAAAGGGATGGTTGTTCCATCGTCTAAAGTTTTAGCGAGGAGGTTTTTCGCTGCATAAGCGTCGACAATAATTCCTCCTTCGCGTCTTAGGTCCCTAATATCCCCTTCAATCATCTCTTGAGGGGCTCCAATAAGAGTTGCATCATCGATACCGTATATCTTGCATATATCAAAAATTGTGCCGTTGGAAACAACTGGGACACTGGCTACACTGATCGGAACTGCCCACTCCACATTTGGAACACTTCTCACAATATCTAAGTAAGCGTGTGGCATGCCTCTAATCTTATCCTCGCTATCTGTTGCAGGGTCCATTACCCAGACATTAGGTGACGGAATATCGGTGACCATGCGGTAAGAGCGGGAAACAAGGCCCAAAAAAATAGCCGACTGCTGGGAAATCAGAAGTGTCGCCAGAAAAATCCCGAAAATTACCCCGAGAAAGGCGCCTCTATTGCCAATAAGCATTTTAAGAGCATAATTAAGCATGGAGTGGTTATCCTCTAAAAAATTTGCAATCTATCAAAGATGGGCGCGATTGCCAAATTTTTTTTTCAGCTTGCCTCTACATGCTAGTAATAAAAAATAAATTTTTTTTTAACTAACTAGCTTCGTTTGCAATAGAGAAGAATTAGAAAAATGTTTTTGATCTAATTAAATTAAAAAATTAGAGAAATGAAGTATGAAAAAAAAGACTGACTTTGCCTTTGAAAACAAAGTCAGTCTAAAAATTAGGGGCTTTCGGAGAAAGGGCAATTTCTGCCATAGCAACCGCCTTCTCTTTCGTAAGGATGGCCATTAGGGCAAGTGCCATAGATCCGCACACTGTATTGTCCATCATTCTGTAGGTGTAATTCTTGGATTTTTGCAAGAGAGTTATCTATAACCGCATAGAGTTCTCCTTCATGGATGACAACCTTGCTTGGGGGGATAAAGATGAAATCTGGAACCCCGTGAAAAGCCTGGGTTTCTATTTCTGGCAAGTCGATAGTTGCGAAGCTAAGCGAAGAGAGAGAAACGAATAGTGGTAAGAAGAACAATGCAATTTTTTGTAGTCTTGACATAAGAAACTCCTTATTTGCAATTTTTGCTTGTCTTATTAGGACGAATTTCATGCAAATATGAACCGCCAAGAAAAATTGTTCAATAAAAAAATTTAATCAAATTAAAAATTTTTTTCTTCTGAAATAGGGTATTAGTTTAATTTAGATAAAAATTGGCTGAAGCCTCATATTTACCCTCAAAGCTCTTTGTACAATTATCGCTATAGATTAAGATAAAAAAAATGATGAGGGATCGATAAGAAGGATGAAAGAAGTAGTTCTATCGTCTTAATCTCATGTTTGGTTGATATGAAAGCTTTAGACATAGATTGCCGGCAGTGCCTATTTCATAAGTTCTTGCAAGCCTAGAGACAAAGCTGCTATCAAAACCTCTTTTTGCACCCGGTTATCTCTTTATTTTTTTGTCTTAGATGGTAAAGACAACCTATTTAGCAAGTCGTTTCCATTTTAATAGCCTTTGATCAGGAAGGGCGTAAGAAAGCTGATCAACCGCAAAACGGGGCCCTTTTAGAAGGCTGTTCTTCTTTTTATTTAGTTTGCTGTGCTAACAATCTCTTTGAAAGTTCAAAAATTTGATATCAACTTAAAAAACTCATCTTTTTTGCTTCGTAATTAATGATGATCTTGTTTCATTTTTGTCTTTATGATGGCATTTTGTGATAAAGGATTAAGGACGTTTGAGAGGGTAATATGTTATTAAAATCTGCTACTAAAATTTTAAAAGAACATCAAAAAGAGCTAACAGATCAAGGAGTTCGTTCACTCGGAATTTTTGGATCGCTCGCAAGAAATGAAAATACAGCTAAGAGCGATGTAGATATTCTGATTGATTTTGACTCTAAAAGAGGATTATTTGCTTTTGTGGATCTAAAAACTTATTTGGAAAGTATTCTTGATTGCGAAGTAGATTTAGTAACTAGAAATGCACTACATCCTGCTTTAAAACCTAAAATTTTACGTGAAGCAAAATATGTCTTCTAGGGATTGGCGTTTTCGCATTCAAGATATTTTGAAAGCCATTCAAAAGATAGAAGCATATATTGAAGGTATGACAGCTAGCCAATTCAAGAAAAATGAGCTTGTGATAGATGTAGTGGTTAGGAATTTGGAAATCATTGGTGAAGCAAGCAAAAATATCGCTCCAGCTATCCGACGCCTTCATCCTGATATTCCACGGGATCAAATGAACGGAATGAGCAATATTTTGATCCACAAATATTCTGGGGTTGATGTTCCCACTGTGTGGCATACTGCAAAGACTCATTTACATTCTCTCAAAAAGAAATTAGAATCCATTTTGCTTGAGAAATCATAATACCCTCCACAAATCCTCCGCTTGATCTCCAATCGCCAGGCAAGGAAGAGCCAATGTAGTTAGAGTGTTTTCTCAACTTAGTCAAAATAAAAAATATATGACTACTCAGACTCTATTTCAAGGGCTCTATTCATCATCAATGTAATTACAAATTATAATTTACAAAAAGATTCAAAAGTAGGTAAGCTTTTATTTTCACAAAGAGGTACTTTATGTCCCCTTTCTCTTTCCTCTTCTTTTTCACAAATTTACTTTTAATATCTACTCAAGTATTAGCCTCAATGTCATCTAAGCCAATGGACTATGAGGATATTGTCACTCTAGAAAAACCTAGAGAAGTAGCTGTTTCTATTGATGGCAGGGTTGCTTTTGTTGTTCAAACCGTTAATATTGATAAAAATTGTAACAAGGACATCGTATATCTTTGCTGTCCCGAGAATAACACTCAGCAGAAACTTTGGGAATTGGATAAAGTTGAAAAACTCTTTTGGGGTAAGGGGATTCTTTATGCTTTAGTAAAAAAAGATGAAAGTTATCAGATTCTTTCCTTAACAAAGGACGCGACATCAATTCTTCTTTCAACCTCATTACGTATCGATGCTTTTGTGATAGACTCATTAAGATCTCGAATATACTACACCCAAACTAAATATACGCCTCAAACAATTGTACAAAATTCAAAAGAGGAAGGATACGTCTACCGCTGGGGTTCTGACTATAGCCTAATGATTTTTGGTGATCGCCAATATGCACATCGCGAATGGGAAGAAATTTGGTGCTTAGATATAGGTACAGAAAAGCCCTATCTCGTAACTGCTTTGTCGTATAAAGATTGGTGCTTTGATGACTCATTAATCACGGATTTACGCATCTCTGAAGATGGAAATTTTCTTGCGATCCTTGCAAATAGGACGGGCCACCCAGAATTGGGAGAATCTATAGGTTGTCATGAGATCTGGTTATGGAATCGGAATCAAAGGACTCTTGATAAAATTCAATCTAATGCTAAGAGCTTAGAGGATTTTTTGGTAAATAACAAAAATTTAGTCTTTCAAAAGGTTGATCAGAATACTCATATCTCAGGGTATGTTTTAGAAGATGTAAATACTCCCCCGCAAGTTGTCATTTGTGATAGAGATAAAGGAATTTCTTTTCAACTTACTTCGTTAAATTCCAAATTAAACCAAATATCTCGCGGGCACGTGGAACCGATGACAATCACTAAAAATGATCAACTTTCGGTAAAAGGGTATCTTATTCACCCTGTTAATAAAGAGAAAGAAAAGCGTTATCCCTTAATCATTGCAACCTATGGATTTAGAGGTAAGACTTTTATTGCTGATGCCGAATGGCATTCTTCTTTTCCGGCACAGGTGCTTGCTAATGAAGGTTATTATGTTTTATTACTCAATCACTGTGGCTTGGCTCAAAAATTAGTGGGTGATTCTCAAAGGGCAAGACAAATTGAGGGATGGAATGTCCTCGAAATTTTTGAGCATGCAGTTGACATGTTAGATAAGCAAGGACTGATCAACCCCGATCAAGTAGGGATTTATGGCTGGAGCCATGGAGCTTTCATGGTAGAATTTATCATCTCTCATTCTAATAAATTTCATGTTGCTTGTATAGGAGAAGGTGCTGATTACGGCCCGAGTGTCTTTTTCCTGTCAGGAGCACCCTACATGACTAAAATTTGTGATAATATTTATGGAGGACCTCCTTGGGGAGACAATTTAAAAAACTATATTGATTTTTCAACTTTGTTCAATATTGAACACATACGAACGCCCCTTCTCATGGAATATGCTGGAGGATTTGGAGCGGTTGGGGGTATGGAGATATATGTACCTTTGCGCTATTTAAATATTCCCGCTGAACTCATTGTTTATGAAGGTGAGGAGCATAATTTTGTCAAACCCAAAGCCCGTATGGCTTCCATGGCTCGAAAAGTAGAGTGGTTTAATTACTGGCTTCTTAATAGAAGTAATCCAGAAAAAACAGAGCAAAATGCTCGTTGGGAAAAAATGAAAATGGAACGGTCATAAAAGGAGTTTTGACATGTAAGGAAAAGAGCTCCATTCATTTTGTTTTTCTGATAGCTCTTTCAAATTTCTTTGTTTGTTGTACCCAAGAAGATCTTAATATTTTATAGCTAAGCTTTGAAATAATCGTTCGGAAGAAGAAATAATGGAGTAATACTTGATACTCCAAATGATTCATCAGGATTATCAGCACATTCCATTCACGCCGAATTTCATTCAACAATTTCGCGGGGAAATGTATAAATTTATTTCAGTTCGGGCTGAAAAATGGAAAACTTCTGACGATACAATTGAAGAATTATCCATCAGATTTCCGCCAGTAGCTGCTTATCTAACTTCTCAGGCTATGGAGAACTTACACCGAGAATTTGAGCAGGCTGTTGAAAAAGGAAGAGTCGATCCATTACTTTTGTTTGCATCCTACATTCTTGATTTTCTTTGCATTCATCTGTTCATCGCTGGTAATGGAAGAATGGCTAGATTGCTCACTTTATATTTGCTTTATGATTTTGGCTACGAAGTTGGTCGATCAGTTTGGAAAAAATAATTGAGAGAATAAAGAGTCTTATAATGGCAGCCTTCTGAGATCTTCGAAAGATTGGCGTGGAGGTAAGCACTCTTTACAACCTTGGTGGGAGTATTTTTTAGGGGTATTACGGCATGCACATCGCTTATTTGAAAAGCGAGTTGGCCTAATAGCTGAAACACGTGGATCCAGAACCAAGGGAGTTTTGGGTATTTTGGAACATTTTCAAGGAGAGTGTTCACGTCAAGAACTTCAATAGCTTTGTCCACCCGTTGGAGTAGACTTAATTCGCCGCCTTCTCAGTGAAGAGAAAAATACTGACCAACTTGAAAGTCCTGGAAGAGGATCATTTGCGAAATGAAAAATTTCACAAATAAAAATTTTTAAAAACTGCATTGAAAAACATTTTTTAATGTCAGTAGAACTAGAGTCCCATTAATATCTCGTGCGCTGTTGATATCATATTAAATTTTTCTGCGCTCAATCTTTTTCTTTCTTCGAATTTAGGTTCGCTTTCATTTTTCTTTTCATTTCTCACTAATTTATCAGGATGATGTTTCAATGCGAGCCTTTTATATGCCTTCCTAACCTCCGCTTTTGAAGCTGTCGGTTTTAACCCTAAGATCGAGTAATGTGAGATATTAGAAGAAGAATTTGTTTTTGGAGATTCTGTTCTTGGATGAGATTGTTTATTTTTTAAATTAAAAAAACCTTGTAGGGTCGAGTAACAAGTAGATATTTTTATTATCTCTTGAAGTGCTGCTTGATTATTTTTATTAGCAAAATATTCCTGTGTGTGAATAAAACAGTGCCGTGCCAATCTTGTAAAAAAGTCTTCTATCAGATCGTAAGAGATTTTACCATTCATCATGTCACAATAAAGGTGATAATTTCCATTTTGCTTTATCGCCTCCTCCATTGAATCACGTGCAATTTCTTCAATAATTTGGATCACTCTTGTTTCATCATTTTCTGAAAAAAATGACTGGGAAAGTTGAATTAAAAATGCAAATTTTCCCTGAATGTCACGATCAATTCTAATGATAGTTCGATAAGCTTTATCTCTATCGCCTTTATTGAAGTAGGTATTCGCTATCTTCGATTGTTTTATAAGCTGCATCTAGATTGCCTTCTTTGTAGTAAGAGCGAGCTATTTTTTGTATAAAATTTTCCTTGCTTCGTATAAGGACTTCGTCAAGAAAGTGTTCGCCGTAAACTCTTAGTTTGCTTGTTTTGAGGGCATTCTTTCGATCACCTTTTGTGTAATACGCTTCAGCTAGCTTAGCAAGATGAAAGTCTTTTTCTTCAGAGTCTTGTAACCGGTTTATTTCTTCGAATTCTTTATCGAGATCTCCTTGTATAAACCAATCGTAGCATGTCCTATGAAATTCACTTTCTTGGATGTGGTATTGGCCATATCTGTCATTGAAGAAAGAAATTAGCCAACCAAATGATTCTTGAAAATCCCTTCCGCTATAAAAAAGTTGTGCTTTAAAATATTTCCTACCATCGGAAAATCCTTTCAAAGGGCTAATAATAAATGCTTTGGCTAAATGACAAATCGCCATAACAATTCCTCCCACAAACCCTCCCGGTAGAGCGATAATTTTGCGCTCAAACCAACCTTTTGCTGAGTATTCTTTATTGAATTTTTGAAAAGTGATGTCTACATATTTAAATTGGAGTTTTTTGCTCGCGTGATTGGAAATCTTTTTAAGATCGTTATTTTCTTTTACGGCCTTTAGATAAGAGGTTTTTTGAAAGCTGACATTCATTCTGTTGCCAAGCTGGTTAAATAAAAAATACTGTGCCAAATTTAAAACTAATCATCTAAACGGTGATTTAATAGATGAATTTGCTTCCTTTTGCAGCATAGACGATAAGTATATTGCGAATGAAAGCAGCCACTCTTAAGTTGCTGCTGTTCAAAAATATGATCAAGTAGTTATTGATCGTTACATGCCAAATACTTTATTAAGTTTGGATTAAATTATTGTTTCGCAAGCTCTTCTTCAGATAACATCCTCTGTAGTTCGCCCATATTTTGCATCACACGAGTTTGGCCTATTTGCATTGCGCGTTGCATAAGTTCTGGAAGTTTTTCAAGAGATTTTTGACCAGTTTCCGTTTTGTAAAAAGCAGTTATTTCTCTTAATTCCCCTTCAGTAAATATTTCTGCATACAAATCAATCATTTCATTGCGGAGGCTTTCTGCGCTCATGTACTTTCTATAAAATTTTCTTATTGTAGCTTCATGGCTGCTCATATTTGGGTCTATTTGTTTCATCATTTCAACTGTAGCGTTGAGGGAGTCATCCATAACTTTTTCAAAGTGGCTTACCTCCAACAATTCACTAGCAGCCTCACGCTCGGCTTCCCCTGCGGTTAGCATAAATGGAGATGCAAATGAGGCGATAATTACAATGCTCTTAACTATGTTTTTGTACATACTTTTTATCCCTTTAATAGGTTGAATTGCAAACAAAAAACAATAGGAACAAAATTAATAAAAGTAAAGATTTACTTGAAACTTAATGAAAGTTAAAGATAAAGCAATGAAAGGGAGATCTTATTGTATGCCAAGCAAGAAGGATTAGCTTGAAGTCACTTTTAAATAAATTTCATCTAAAAAATGCGTACATGTTGAAGAACCGTAAAGAATAGGCAAGAATGAATCTTGCCCCTTTCAGTTAATCCAAGCTTAAATAGAAGTTTTGGTTCATTCTGCCAACTCAGTTTTTCTTATAATTACAGAAGAAGTTTTTCTCTAAGGCTGCTATGTGTCCTTTTGTTCATTATACTTAAAAACGCAGCTTCTCTATGATCCTTTTTTCCATTACCCCTCCCAAGATCACATTCCTTATAAAACCCTGAGCCATTGTCACTTACAAAATCCAAAAACCAGCTTTGTTTTTGTCTTTCTGCCTTAGGCTCCACCATTCTAACCCCTAAAGCTTTTCTCTTGAACCTTAACATTAGCTGCTGCCTTCTCTCTTGAGAATCCAATTTCTCTCGAATGCTATTTTTCCAAGTCTTTCCTTTAAATCATCTTCGATCGATTTTTGGACAATCCCTTCTATTACGGAATGTGATGAATCAAGGGAAAGCTGTTTTCATACAAATATCTACCACTAATTAGCGAATCGCTTTTTAATCAGGCCAAAAGATCAAATACAAGTCAAATTCACCCCATATCGGATGTGGGGTAAAATCTTACTGCTCTTGTGTGGCCTAATGACATGTTTCGATTGTGGATGACGCATTACAGGCAATAGCAAAAAATAAATATGTCTATGATAGCTGAACAAACGGAAAAAGTTCTTACAAAAAGGAATGGGTGCGAAAAGAGGAGCTGATTGTTCCAATGCTCGAATGCTTGGATAAAACCCAGCGTTAGGTGGGTTGATAGAAAAGATTGTTGATTGTTTGAAAAGACTCTTCGAGGCAGAACAGGAATTTTACAAACAAACTTACGAAAACCCAAAAAAGGAGCTGGTTGGAGTTCAAAACCGAATCTTTCATCTTGTTGATGCTCTTCTCGATAGCAAGGTAGATGGCGATAACTATGAACAAAAGCTAAACGCGTATAAAAAACGCAAACACTGGATCCCTTTACATATGGGTACTCCCAAAGCCAGCCATATTAACGTCTAATTGTGAAAACCATCTTGCTTTTTCTGCATTTTATCTGCATGATACAAGCATCATCTAATGCAGATAAAGAGCCGTTATTATGCCGATAAAGTTTGAACCAAACTATACCATTTCATCAAGGATCATGAACTGCCTGATTCGCATCGAAGCAGCAAAGCAAAAAATACTACATTTACCTTTAACGCCAATAGTTCTTAGTTCTTTAAGAGAAACAGCACGTCTTTATACCACTCACTATTCCACAATGATTGAAGGAAATAGGCTGGATCCAGATCAAGTAGAGGAAGTTTTAAAGTATCATGGTCATTTTCCTGGGCGTGAACGCGATGAACATGAAGTAAAAGGCTACTATGCTGCATTAGCTCAAGTAGAAAAATGGGCTGCACAAGGTGTAAGCATTACAGAAAAAATGATCCAGACACTTCATGCACTTGTGATGGCCAATGGCAAAGAAAATGCCAAACCAACCGCATATAGAGATGGTCAAAATGTTATTCGAGATGGTAGAACAAAAGCAATTGTCTATATGCCTCCCGAGGCTAAAGATGTAAAAAGTTTGATGACAGGTATGGTAGATTGGATTAATAAAAATAGGGAGTTACCTTGTCCTATCATTGCAAGCATTACCCACTATCAGTTTGCAACCATACACCCTTATTATGATGGGAACGGTAGAACAGCTAGGTTACTTACCACCTTAATTCTACATTTGGGAGGATATGATCTAAAAGGTCTTTATTCTTTGGAAGAATACTATGCTCGGAATCTAGGTAATTATTACGAAGCAATTAGCATTGGAGAATCTCATAATTACTATATGGGACGTGCTGAAGCAGATATTACAAAATGGGTGGAATATTTTATAGAAGGAATGGCTGTTTCATGTGAAAATGTTTTAAAACGCATGGATGAAGCCAAGACTCAAGGTTCTCCCGATCAAAGCGCTCTAATTAGGAAACTTGATCCCAAACAACGCAAGGCGCTGGAGTTGTTCCAAGAATTTGAAACAATTACTAGCCGCCAAATCGGTGAACTATTTGGATTTAAACCACGTACAAGCGCGGCCCTTTGTGCAAGTTGGGTTGAAAATGGCTTTCTAAATATTGTTGATTCATCAAATAAAGGACGAAAATATAGATTAGGTGCCGAATATCAAAGAATAGTCAATCTGAATAGGTAGATTTGCCTATTGTCATTAAAAGCAAAAATGCCAAAGTTAGCTCCACTTATAAATAGGTGTGTGTCTAAATTTTAAAATTATTTAAGGATTGCTAAATCTAATGCTCGAGTGCTTGGATAAAACAAGGTGTTAGATGGATTGATAGAGAAGATTGTTGATTGTTTGAAAAGACTCTTCGAGGCAGAACAGGAATTTTACAAACAAACTCACGAAAAGACTAAGAAAAGAGTTGAATCAAGTTCAGCATCAAATTTCTTGGCTTATTGGCTCTCGTTCAGATAGAAAAATTGATGGCGATACCTATGAACAGAAGCTAAACGAGTATAAAAAACGCTAATACTCGACAAACTCAAATTAAGATGCTGACAAAGCAAGCCTCACTGCGGGCAAAAATATTCTGGATTTAGCAAAACGAACCAAGAACATCTACGATAGCTCAAAAGTTGAAGAAAGGATGACAAACTTTTAATTGCTTATTTTCGGACCTAGAAATGAAAGAGAAAGGGGAGAATCACACGACTTGAACTTTTTGATAAGCTTACTGCAGCAAGAAATGGCGGAGGAGGTGGGATTCGAACCCACGGTACGGGTTTAGCGTACACACGCTTTCCAAGCGTGCTCCTTAAGCCACTCGGACACTCCTCCAAAAAAAAGACCCCTTGCGAACAAGGGATCTTTAGCGTAAAAAAAGACTTTAAATAGACTCCGAATGAGGTGTCAGTCCCCGTGCAGTTTCTACTCAAATGTGTACGTAAAAGCATATGTGAAAAACGTATTATCTTGCAATGGAAGAATAGGGCCAGCTTTTAATCATCTGGTTAGCTCTTGCCAAATCTTCACTAAAATCAATCTCACAGCAGAAATCAGAAGGTACAGGAAGTGCTTTGACTTTTAATCCCTGATTGATAGCGAGTTCAATAGCCTTTTCAAAATAATCTGTCGGCTGGCATTCCTCAAGGTAATGCTTAAGGAGGGGAAGATCTTCTTTTTTAAAAAAATTAATTCCTACAGCTTCCCCGCGTGGGTTTAGAACTTCCTTAGAAACTTCAAGGATCTCCCCAGATTCATTGGTGCGGTACTTTACTTCCTCGTCTGTAACGCTTTTTTCATCGACAACCATACTTGTATAGCCAAAATTGAGAATCGCCTTAATGACATCGGGATGGAAAATGACATCACCATTTAGCCAAAGGAGATCTCCGTTGACTTTTCTTAAAGCCCTTCTTAAGCTGCCAGCAGTGTTTTCTGAAGCAAAATCGGGATTAAAGCAGTATGTTAATTCAGGAAAGTTCGTCATAATGGATTCATAGTGATAACCCACAACAATTAAGACCCGATCTTTATCGAGAAAACGAGAAAGAAACTTAATCTGTAAACCAAGGAGGGATTCTCCATTTTCTAACTTAGTGAGAGCTTTGGGGCATTTAGACTCAAGGTCTAAACGGCTTCCAAGGCCTGCTGCGAGAATCACTACATTCATTTTATGTCTACTAGAGTTTGCTTTGAAGGAATGACCGGTAAAATAAGGCGGGAAGGAAAATCCTTAGCTAAATGAATCCAATTCTGTGATTTATGGGGACTTTTTTCATACTTGGGAAAGTTGGAGCTTGTAATGGCAAGTCTAATAGCGTGACCCTTGGCAAAAACCATGCTTGTGGACCAAAGATCGACTTCAATTTCCTTTGCTGTATGGGCAATTGGGTCTTTAAAATTCTGTTTTTTAAAAAAGTGGCTTAAGTTTGTAATGCCATCAGCAATCAAAACACTCTTCCCATCAGGGTAGACATCAGAGAGCCGTACTGAAAGATCTCCATCTGCTTGGTCTGTGCTAAAATAAATTTTTGCTGTGATAGGGCCTGTGATTTCTAAATCTTCTTCCAAAGGATCTGTTGTAAACAAAATCATATCCTCACGTTCTTCAAGAGGGCTTTGATCTACCGGCCCTGAAGTCAAAAACAAGTTTCTCCCTCCCAGGGTAGGAACAGGGTGATCGGGGCTGTAATGGTAGTTAAATTTCTTTTCTTCTTGAGTATTATGGATTGCAGAAAGCTTGTGGTTTTCCGTTAGATAAAAAGGTGTAAAAACTACGGATGAGGGGGGCCATTGGTCGGAAGTTTTCCATCGGTTTCCAGAAGAAGACGTTCCGTCGAATGGGCCCATCACAAAATAAATGACAGGTGGCAAATCGGGCACGTGGTTGCTCTCATTTTTCAAGTAGTAAGCAAACCAATCTTCTGGCTTAAAGGCATAGGGAGGGGTGAAGGCTTCTTTGGGATAAGAAAAGTCTCCGAAACGATTGACAAAAGGCCAAAGGTGTATCCAGGGTCCAATAATTAACTTTTGCTGTCCTCTAGCCCCTTCGCCGCCTTGTGTCTGCCTGGCTACAAATGCATCGAGTGTTCCTTGCAAAAAAACATCGTACCAACCGCCAAAATGGATCGCCGGAACATTGACTTTATGTGTTAATGAACCTGCATTGAAGGTGTCCCAAAAGGCATTATATTCTGATTGGGAGAGGATCCTATTCAAGGTAGAAGGATCTTTGGCGTAAAGTTTTAGCCAAAGTTTAACCTGTTGTTCAAGAAACTTGCCGCTATGATAGAGGCTGTGGTTGAAAAGGTCTGGGACAGCAAAATAAATGTATTGGCATTTTAAACCTTCCGGTGCCGTCGGAGCTAAAAGAAGTTGGGTAATCCCCATGCTGGATGTTCCTAATGTGCCAATAGATCCATTGCAGTAGGGCGAATTTTTGAGCCATTGAATTGTGTCATAGCCATCAGAAAATTCTCCAGAACCATCCGTGGAGTAGGGAAGCGTTTTGCCTTCATGATCGACAATGCTGCGGGTGTCTTGGATCACAACACTGTAGCCATGATCCTTTAGATAGCAAAACATCGTTGCGTAAGGGGTTTTTTTCCCTGAGGGACTTCTGATGAGAATTGCGGGAGGCTTTTCTTTTGCTCCTGATGGTAAATAGATATCAGCTGGCAATTCTGTTCCGTCGCGCATCTTAATAGCGACAGTGGCATCAGGAATATTGGCCAGAGATACGGCTGGCAAAAAAAATAAAAAAGAAAGAAAAGAGAAAATAGTCCGCATTTTTTTACCTTTTTTGAGGAAACGTAATGCGGATCTTAAATCAGAAACGAATAAAATGAAAAGAGGGATTTTCTTTTATTTTATCTTAGCTGTTAAGCGAGACTTAGTGCGGCTTGCTTTATTTAGCTTGTAGATGCCCTTCTTGACAGCCTTGTCTAAAACGCTGTAAGCCAAGTTTAATTTCTCTTTTACTTGAGCTGCGTCTCCTTTTGGCAAAGCTTCTTCAAAAGAACGTAGCGCTGTTTTCACTCGTGATTTTAGATCGCGATTCTGAAGTCTTCTTTTATTATTCTGCAGGTCGCGCTTTAAAGGCGTTGGGCGTTTAACTTTCTTAGTTTTTTTATCGGCAGATTGGTTAGCCATCTTTCCTCTACTTGAAATTTAACATTAATAAGAGGATTATAGATGTATTTACAAATTATAATCAATGAAAACAAAAGTCATAGAAAAGCAAAATTTATTAGAAACACTGGCTATCCTTGCTCCGGATAGTACTAAAACGACTCTTCGTTCTTGGATAAAGCAAGGTAGAGTGTCAATTAATGGAAAAGTCTGCCTCAGGGCAGACCAGGAAGTTTTACCCAAACAAGAGGTTTCGGTCGCAGCAAAACAATGGGTTTTAGGAGGAAAAATAAAAATCCTCTACCAAGATACTCATATCATAGTGATCGATAAACCTACTGGTGTTTTAAGTGTGTCTAGCAACTTCGAAAAGAAAGAAACTGCTCATGGCTACTTAAAAGAGCATTTTTCGCCTTCAAGAGTTCACGTCGTGCATCGTTTGGATCAAGATACATCAGGCGTTATGCTCTTTGCTTTCAGCGAAAAGGCTAAAGAGAACTTAAAAAAAATGTTTGAAAAACACGAGTTAGAGAGATCTTACATCGCGCTTGTGGAAGAGGAAATTACGTCGGAAAAGGGCACTTGGCAATCCTACCTTTTTGAAGATGGCAATTATGTAGTGCGCACTACACAAAATCCAGAGAAGGGAAAATTAGCCGTCACGCACTATGAAGTTTTAAATGTTAAAAAAAATGTCTCAAGTTTAAGATTAACATTAGAAACTGGGCGTAAAAATCAGATTCGCGTGCATTGTAAAGAAGCCGGTCATCCCGTTGTAGGGGATAAAAAATATGGTGCTCAGACAAACCTATTGAGAAGGGTCTGTCTTCATGCGCATTACCTTTCTTTCAAGCATCCTATAACAAATAAGGTGATGACTTTTACCTCTCCAGTCCCTAAAGAATTTAATAAGTATCTGTAATTCAATTTTGCGACCCTTTCTTATGCAAAATTCAGGTGGGAGAGCATGAATCGTTCTGCGCGTTTACTCATAGCCTTGCTGATCATCATCACATGTATCGTCCTGGCTTTCGTCGGAAAAGCGGTTTACGGAGTACACCGCTTTAATCGCCTAAAGGAAAGTGCTCCATTGGAGTCGATTTCATGGACAGTCAAGCCGGAGTCTGATGAACGCTACCGGCTCTTCGCAATTTACCACTTCAAGGTAGATGATCAGCAGTACCAAGGGACCACGCTCCTTTCAGGAGCTCCTTTTCGCAATGCTTGGGCCGCAGAGCAAGCTAAGAAAGAACTAGCCCCACAATATAGAACAGTTTGGTATGATCCTGCCGACCCTCACTTTTCCAGTATAGAGAAAAACTTTCCGACAAAAAATGTGGCTTATGCCGCTATTTTATTCGCGCTATTAAATTATTTTGTATGGGGCGGCTATTTTTACACTAAGTATTGGCTTAAATCACATGGTTTAGAAGATTATGATCGTACTAAAAAATAGATCTTCCGATGGGCAATTGCTAGAAGCCTCCTTTCTCCCTGAACAGGGCATGAATATGGTGAGCTATAAAAAGGGGAATATCGAAGTGATCGACCAAAGTACGCGCGATCTTTTCGAAGAAAGGTTTTCAGGGCTTGGGCCATTAATTGGACCACATTTTCATAGACGCCACCCTCAGTCTCTTCCTGTAATTGAAAATGAAGCTCTGTTCCCGCACATTTCTCGAATTAAGGCTAAAGGAATTCAAGATCCCTTTTCACATGGTATTGCTCGCTATGCGCCATGGGTCTCAGAGGTAACGGAAAGTAGTATAAAAGGCACTCTTACAGGAAAAGATCTTTGGAATGGTGTCTCTCTAGCAGACTTAGAAGGCCAAAATTTCAAAATGACCTTTCAAGCAGAGTTGCTGCCTGAGGGTTTAAAAATGTACATTTCTATCGTAAGCGATACAAACTCTTTAGTGGGTTGTCATTATTTTTATCGCTTACCGCAAGGTGAGAACAAAGTGATCGCTCCCGTGAGGGATTTTTATATGGATAAAGAAGAAAAAAAAACCATTCCTCAAGAATGGTTGAATGAAGCCAAACAGTTGAATTTTCCTTTAGACCAGAAAGCTGACTATACTTTTTTTTCTTTTCCCCAACCTTTAAGAAGTACGATAGTTTTAGCAACAAATGATTATCGCTTAACTACGACCTATGAATGTGATTCCCAGGAAAATTGTTGGCAGCTCTATCATCCAGAGGGCGCTTCATTTGTTTGCATTGAACCGATGAGTGCACAATTTCCCCGGCATCCTATTCTCAGTGTGAGTTCTTTGACAGTTTTATTAAGTATTGATTAAGGCTAAGATGTTTAAAACAAATTTCCCCCTCACTTATATGCATGTGGACCGCTTTAGAAGAGGCGCTCCTCATGAGGTTTTTTCCCAGAAGGGCTCTTTGAAGGGAAGAAGAGTATGTCGCCTTCTTTTTATAAAAAAAGCTCTTTTAAGTCCCCTTTCGCTTCCAGCTTTGACTCTCTACAGCGCACTTTTAACGGTCATCAAGTTGGCAGAATTGTCTGGAAAAACGTTTGCCTTAGTCCTTCCAAAAGAACAGAATGTACAAAAGTTCATCCTTACAAGCAAAGGATTTACAGATCAACTTATGCTGACGGGATTAATGCCCATTAAAATTGTTGCTGAAATTACTCGCCTTGGCCTTTCCATGATTTTCGGCTCAAATATCTATTTCTCTCCCCTTGAAAAGCATCCTCCATCTATCCAAGTAGATTACTATAGCGATGCGGTAAAAAGCCAGCTTCAAAAGTTTTGGTCAAAAGGAAAAAACCGCAAAATTAATGCCGAAATCGTAGAAATCGAGCAGATTCACAGGCAAATTCTAGAGGAGCTTTTTGATGAAGAGGATAGGATTCGATTTTTAAAGCAGTTTAGAGTTGTTTTGAGAGATGTACGGAAGGCTTGTACGTTTCGCCTTGATTTGGATAAATTAAGGCAATTCTTTGTAGAATTTTGCCAAAAAGAAGGAATCCAAATGGAGTTGACAACTTTTCTGGCAAAGAAAGATGATGCTGATGATGACCCACAACCTAGTACTGAGCTAGATTAAGACCTGTTTTGAATGGGAAAGGTAATCGTAAAAATCGGGTTCGCTTGTGATAAAAATATGATGGTGGTTAAGGCAAACCGGGATAATTGCATCGATAATCTCCATGTTGCCGACACCAGGTGTGCAAATGGCCGAAATCTTGTCGATAAAAGGACTTTTTTCCAAAAGAATCAACCCTTGCATGTAGTCGGAAAGGCTAAAGCCTTCATCTTGAACTCTAAAAAAAATTAATGTGTGGCAATAATGAAGTGCTTGGATAGCAAAATAAAGGCCTTGACTATCGATAGGAGGATTTCCAAAGAAATCTTGTAATTCCTCTAAAGTTTTAATTTGGTACCCTTTGGTAAATTCACCGCGTTCTGCTTCCCCAAAAAGAGCGATAGAAGGGGAGTCGTTCATGCGTTTCTCTCTTTTTATTTCTTATCTTCTTTAATTATAACATACACGGTTAAATCGAAATAGAGTTTGAATCTTAGAGGAGTAAGATAGTATAATTCACTGATAATATAACTTTTTAGCCTAAATAGCTCAGTAGGTAGAGCAGCGCATTCGTAACGCGAAGGTCGTCGGTTCGATTCCGGCTTTGGGCAATCCCTTTCCAGTACCTGTGAGCATGATTCAGCTTGGATTCATCAACACTATCCAAGTTAAAGACGAAAAAAACTATTGGAACTTCCTACAAAGTGTGAATATTTACGGAACCCTACCCCTGTTAATCGCTATTTTGCAACTCTCAGAAGAGCTTTTCGTTATGCCTTCAATGACCTTCGCTGAATTGAGGAGAATCCTTGTGGAAATTTCATAAAACTAAAAGCCAAACCTAAAACGTATCGAGCAGAAGAAGCTAACGAAATTAATATCTATCAATCTCCTGATTCCTCCAATTAAATCCCACAGCACTCAATAGTTTTTTATCCTTTTGAACTGCTCAATAAGGGCTCGAACTGCTATTTGACTTATTTAAGTTTTTACGGCAAAATGATGATAGATAAGGAGGTGAATGATGACCCAAAAGCAAAAACATGAAACGGTTCGTTTAACTGTTGATTTTCCTGTTGAGCAGCACACTTACATTAAAATGATGGCTGCTAAAGAAGGGATTAGCATGAGACAATTCATCATTGAGCATTTACCTGGGCCCCAATTAGAGAAAACTAAGAAAGGAACAGTCAAAAAAACAAAATTCGATGCATTGCTGGATGAGATTATGATTGAATACGCTGATGAGTTGAAGAGCTTATCAAAACGATGATGGAATTCTTATCAGTTGAAGAAGTTATCGCTATGCACGAAGCATTTTTGCAAGGATTTGGTGGTTTGCCAGGTATTCGAAACATTCATCTTCTGCTGTCTGCAGTAGAAATTCTTAAAAGTAAGATGTTTGGCCAAGATTTGTATCCGACTATTTATGACAAAGCTGCGGCTTATCCCTGACATATTGTTTGCAATCATCCATTCAATGATGGAAACAAGCGTGCAGGTTTTGGCTCTGCTCTGCTTTTCTTAAAAGCCAACTCTTTTCCCATAAGATTTAATAAGAAAAAATACGAAAACCTAGTTGTAGAAGTGGCAAAAGGCAAAGTCACTAAAGAAGAAATTGCCAGGTTCTTAGAACATGGTGAGTAAGCTTTTTAGGAAAAGTTGAAAAAATTTTTGATGGGGTGGTGAAGTAGGATGCTTGTCTCCCCAGGGGACCACACCCCTCTTCCCCTATACAGCATATAATTTTCAAAAAGGAATCTCACGGTGCAAAAGCGGCCAGCGCGTGGCATATTGCACCATCAAAAACTGTCAGAATTCAGTTGCATTTTAGTTGTAACTGCCTTAATTCGTGACGCGAAGGTCGTCGGTTCGATTCTAGCGTTGGGCATATCGATAACACTTCTGGACTGAATGGCTTAGAAGGGGTTTCTTTTATGGATTCCTTTTAAAACTCATTTAAGGGGCAACGCGACATGCGGTATAGCCTTCGGCCCACTCTTATTCATTTAACCCTAGAAAGATAATATCGAAAGTGAGGATCGTAATACTCCCATTTTTTAGCTTGTCCAGTAGTAAAATCCTTGTTGAGGATCAGCAATTCCAAAAAATTTGTCTTGTTGCCTTATACAGAGAACCTAGCATTCTTGTAGGATTTACGTAAGAAACGTTAATTTCCATACAAATATTTTTAATCAATTTAAACAATCTCTCCATATCGAAAAAATGTCCTTAATGCATTTATTCTCTTGATTTTGAGGGTAATAAAGGCTTATATTACTTTTTAGTTTGGGAAGTCATATTTTAATTTATTATGAACCTGCAAAATTGGATTACAGGCGATTCGTTTTATTGGTTTTGTGCCCTCGCTGGCACTGGGCTGTTCGTTATTCAATTTTGCCTTAATTTGATGGGATTAGATGACCAGGAAGATGTCGATGATAATGGTATAGATGATTCGAGAAAATTTAAATGGCTTTCTAGGCAAGCACTAACAGGCTTTTTAATGATGTTTGGTTGGAGTGCTCTTACTTGTCAAAAAGAATTCGATTTAGAGGGAGCGCCTAGGTTTGGCATTGCGCTTCTTTGTGGATTTATAGCTATCTTTGCCACCGCATTTATTTTTAAAATAGCTAAGAGGCTTCATAGCAATGGGACTGTATTCAAAATAGAGGATGCAATAGGTCGAGAAGCTGTTGTTTATCAGCGTATCCCACGAAATGGTATAGGAAAGGTTTCTGTCTGTGTTGAGAATTTCGTTAGAGAGATAGATGCTTGCGCAAATGACCGTAGGGAAGTCCCTTCATTTGTCAGAGTAAAAATAATTAATAAAGCTGATGATAAAACCGTTGTTGTCGAAATAATACAGGATTGAATGATGGAAAATGCCTATTTAGGAATCACAGTCATTGGATTTCTTTTTTTTCTTTTTTCTATAGTTTTTTTTCTAGCAAAACTCTATCGCAGATGTCCCTCAAACAAAGTGCTTGTTGTCTACGGTCGGGTGGGATTAAATAAAACGGTCCAATGCTATCATGGCGGCGGTACATTTGTTTGGCCTCTGATCCAAGGCTGTGCTTTTTTAGATCTAACTCCACGAACGATTCATATTCCTCTTAAGGGAGCCCTTTCCCACCAAAATATCCGTGTTAATGTTCCTAGCACATTTACTGTAGCAATCGGTCTGACTTCTGAGATTATGAATAATGCTGCAGTTAGATTGTTGGAATTAGGCCATAAGGAAATCGAATCTATGGCGACTGAGATCATTATTGGCCAACTTAGGTTAACTGTTGCGTCGCTTAGGATCGAAGAAATTAACCAAGATAGAGAAATGTTTCTTGAGGCGATAAAAAAGAATATTGAACCCGAATTACACAAGATTGGTCTTACCCTCCTTAATGTTAATATTACCGATATCACGGATGAGTCCGAATATATTGAAAGTATTGGAAAGAAAGCCTCATCTATGGCGGTCAATCAAGCGAAGGTAGATGTTGCGGAGCAAGAGAAGCAAGGGGATATTGGGAAAGCTTTAGCCGAAAAAGATCGGCGCGTATCTGTTGCTTCTTACAATGCAGAGGCTGTGAAAGGTGAAAATGATTCCAAGGCTCACATTGCCCTAACTAACGCCATGTTAGCTGAAAAAGAAGCAGAAGCCTCTCGGCGGAGTCAGGTGGCTAAACAAAATGCTGAGGCTGAAATTCAAAAAGCCCGCGCTCAAGCACAAGCTCAACTTTTAGAGGCTGAACAAATAGTTCCTCAGGAAATTAATAAACGGAAAGTACAGATTGAAGCAGAAGCTGAGGCCCAAAAGAAAAAATTGATTGCCCAAGGTGAAGCTCAAGCCATTCTTGCAATTAGACAAGCAGAAGCAGAAGGTATTCAAAAATTGCTTGATGCAAAGGCAAAAGGTTATAAGCAGCTTGTTGAAGCATGCGGAAACGATGCCAAAAGTGCATCTACTATGCTGTTAATCGAAAAACTTGAAGAGATCATTCGCCTGCAAACAGAAGCAATAAAGAATATAAAAATTGATAAGATTACTGTGTGGGATAGCGCAAGCTCCGACAAAGGTTCTTCCACCTCTAACTTTATAAGTCAATTTGCTAAATCCTTGCCTCCTTTGCATGATATTGCATCATTAGCTGGGCTTGAATTGCCTCAGTATTTAGGAAAGATATCTCCTGATGCCGTAAAATTAGAGCACGAGATTAATGAGAAAAGCCATAAGTAAGCTTTGTTCCCCCCGATGATGTTGCCGTCATTATTTTTACCTATTAATAGCGTTTCTTTCGCAGTATTTACCATAGCAATAAGTTTTTTAACAGGGGATTTTAATTAGAAAGATTTGATAAAAAATTTCATAATAACCTCTGTTAAATAACTTTCATCCCAGCCAGCTTTTTTACGCCT
>VKHO01000026.1 GCA_011125455.1 Chlamydiales bacterium STE3
CTGTAAAAAAGCTGAAAAGGGAGCGGGATTTTTGAGCAGGACTTTCTTATAAAAAGAAAAAGGGCACATCTCGCCTTGAAAGAGGGTTTGGTGGGAGAGATTTGCTTGGTAGATATCTCCCTGGAGAATGTGATGTTTGGCTAAACGGATACGATTGAGAAAAGTCTCTTTTTCTTCTTCCTTAACACGTCGAAGTGTAGGAAATTTTTTAGAGGAAAAATTTTTACTTTTTTCAAGAAGGCTAACTAATCTAGCTTCATCGAAGCTTTCACCTTTATATTCTTTAGTAATAAAGAGTTTAAGCCGTTTCGTTTCATGGGATAAGGCGAAAATCAAAGTTGGTTTAAAAAATAGAGCGAGAGGGATTGAGGGCGGATAAAATGAAATGTTTTTACTTTCATCACTAAAAGCTCCCATTTCATAGCTTAAATAACCTACCCATTCTGGAAATTCATGCTCAATTTGAGGTGAATCAAAGTGGATTTGAGGAGCAAGTGATTGCCAGGGATTTTTTGTCGATTCGACTGGAATAGAGATTTTTTTTGATGGGAAAAGAGCTAAGAAGGAGGTCTGGGAGTTACTATAGCAACCTCCTGAATAAAAGAGCGTAGTTCCTTCGAGGTGAGCAAATAGATGGCTGAATTGCAGGAAAGCCTCTTGCTCTATTTGCAAAGAAGGGTATTCAACGACGATCTGAACCAACTTATACTTCAATACCTTCGGGTAATTTCATGTTGTGATAGACCGCATCGACATCATCAAGGTTTTCTAGCCACTCAATCAAAGCAAGGTTGCTTTTTGCAGTTTCCATATCAATTTCGACTAAATTCTTGGGAACCATCTCAATTTCAGCTTCATCGCAATTAAAGCCCAATTGATTGATGGCTTCTCTAACCGTAAATAGGTTGACAGGATCAGTCGTAACAATAAAGTACTCATCGGAAACTTCAAAATCCTCTGCCCCAGCTTCAGTCGCTGCTAAAAAGAGCTCCTCTTCCTTAGCATGGTTTTTTTGAATTTGAATGATGCCTTTACGATCAAAGTTGAAAGCAACAGCTCCTGGGTTAGCAATGTTTCCTCCTCGTTTATTGGTCGCGATACGCATGTCAGAGGCAATGCGGTTTTTATTATCTGTCATAATGTCTACAATGAGTCCAACTCCACCATGGCCATAAATTTCATAGGTCATTTCTGTGTAATCAGCTTGGTCAGCGCTGGAGGCTTTTTTAATATTGCGATCGACAATGTCATTAGGAACGTTCGCGGCTTTTGCTTTTTGGAGAACTAACCTTAATCGTGGGTTAGCTTTTGGATCTGGGCCTCCACCTACCTTCACTGCGCTAATAATCTCTTTGGCGATACGGGAAAATACTTTCCCTTTTTTCGCATCTGCCCTTTCTTTTTTATGCTTAATATTTGCCCATTTGCTATGGCCTGCCATAAAACTCTCTTAGGTTCAATTAATATTGAATAAATACTGGGTATGCTGCTTTATCCAGTTTTGCGCTAAATCGTAATGCTTGAAAAGCTCTTCTTTGCTTTTGAATTCTTTGCTGTGAATACGGTGAATGCCTTTCTCATCATAATATGAAGGGCAAACATGGTGAAGCATTTCGTGATAGACGACATAGGATACAAGATAGTCTGGATAGACAGGACTATCCAAAAGACGATTGATTTTAATTAACTTCATAGGATCATGATAAAGCCCAAAAGTCACGCGGGTGCGATTTTTCTGATGAGGTTTTCCAAACCAGGTGATAAAAAGCTTTAACTTACTATCAAAGTATTCAGCATTAATGGTGTCGTAAATTGCTTGTAAGTCGTAGACGTTGCCTTTGCTAATAAGTTTTGATGGCTTCAAAAGATGCGTGTAGTCAAGATTTTTAAGCCTATCTTCAATAAATGCTTTTACAGAATGAGAAATGTTTTTAGATTCCTGACGAACATAACAGGCTAGCTCCTCCATGACATTTTTAGGAGCCTCTAAAAACATGCGGTGCAAAGAAACTTTTGTACAATCAGACTCCCAACGAACACTCAACATCGTCGATCTGTTATCGTTAATTTTTAAATGCACTTTCTTTTTGAGATTAGCTTGCAAACTGAGATGTATATCGGATATAGGCATAATTTCCCTGTCTGTTTTTAAAGATTCTTTTCCATAAAGGTACGGCCTACGAAACTTCCATCTGTTTCTTTAATCCATTCGGCTTGGTGACCAAATTCTTTGAAACCTAATCTTGAATAAAGCCTTTTTGCGGGGTTATCGGCATATACTTGTAGGTGCAGGAGTTCAATTTTAAAAGTCTCTTTGGCAAGATGGGATAATGCATTAATGAGCAATGCTCCAATTCCTAGGTTGCGATTATTCCCACCTACAATGATTCCGAACTCACACTGATGCGCTAGCTTGCGGTAGGGTTGTAAATAAAGTGTTGCTATGCCACAGGGTATGCCATCTTTAACTGCTGTTAAGCTGCAGCGGTAACGGCTAAAGCCCACCCATCTTGCTACTGCGTCGTCAATTTCTACATCATCTGCCATGGGAAACCATCTTAAAACGCCTGGCTCATGGAGCCATTCTCGCAAATGCTTTGCATCAGATAATTCAGTATAGCGAATTTGTACTCCTTCCGGGGAAGGTATGTTTTTTTGTTCCATTATCCAAATTCCTTTAAGAATGCGTTCACAAAATCATCAATGTCGCCGTCCATTATAGCGTTGATATTGCCGCTTTCTTGTTTGGTTCTTGTATCTTTCACTAAAGTGTACGGTTGAAAAACGTAATTGCGGATTTGGTTCCCCCAGGCAATATCTTTCTTTTCTCCCGCAATTGCTTTAAGAGCATTTTCCCTTGTTTCTACTTCAATCTCGTAAAGCTTCGAGCGCAGCATTTTTAAACAGGTTTCACGGTTTTGCATTTGGCTTCTTTGTGTTTGGCAGGAAACCACAATTCCTGAGGGAATATGTCTCATGCGCACGGCTGAATCTGTTTTATTTACGTGTTGCCCTCCGGCCCCTGAAGCACGGAAAGTATCTACTTCGATATCTTCAGGGCGAATCTCGATGTTAATGTCATCGCTAATCTCAGGACTAATGTCAACAGAGGCAAAGCTGGTATGGCGTTTTGCGTTAGAATCAAAAGGGGAGATCCGGACTAGACGATGAACGCCTTTTTCTGCTTTAGCATAGCCATAAGCAAAGGGACCTTCAAATTTGTATGTTATGCTTTTTATTCCTGCTACATCTCCATCAACCGTATCGATGAGTTCTACTTTCCAGCCTTTTTTGCTAGCCCATCTTTGGTACATTCTTGAAAGCATTAAAACCCAATCGCATGCCTCCGTGCCACCAGCTCCGGCATTGATGCTGAGATAGCAATTTTTATTATCCAGCTCTCCAGAAAGCATTTTGCGCACTTCTAATGCTTCTAAATCTTTTTCAATTTTTGTCAGTTGTTGAAGAAGCTCTTCGCATAGAGTTTCTTCCTCGGCTTCAATGGCCTCGGGAAGGAGATCCTTCACATCTTCAAAAGCGCGCTTTAGAGCAGTTGTTGGTTCAGTCCAAGCTTTGAGTTTGTTACTTTCAGCTATAGCTTGTTGTGCTTTAGCGCTATCATCCCAAAAATGTTGGGCAGCCATGAGCTCTTCATATTCTTTGACTTTCGCTTGTTTTGCATCTAAGTCAAAGATACCTCCACATATGAAGGATCCTATTTTCAAGAATTTGTAGGCGTTCAGCTGTTTCGCTATTCATGGTTTTTACTCACGGTTTGATGAAAAGAATATAATGCCTAGATGATAAAATGTCAAAGCCACTCTTTAAAGAATTTGTCCTTACAACTCTTTTTGCAAATTTTCAGGCTTCTCACTATTAAGAGCTTGCAGCCGAAGAGTTGGAGTATCAGGGGGCTTTTGGGTTAAGGATTCTCCTGCAGAGAAAGCACAATGTGATCTTTGTCATCAAATGTATAGAGCCAATACCAGGAAGGTTGTTCCAATCTCATCATTTTAAAACTCAAGCGATGATCCTCCATGTAGGCAATCATGCGATGCCCTTTAGGAACAAAAATGCGGTGGCTTCCTCTAAAAATAATATTTTCAGCATGAAACTCGCCATCCTCTTCGATAATAATCTCCAAAGTTTCTTTTCGAAAGATTTCATTTTTCCAAAATTTATTAGGTGCTGAAGCGTTGATTCCGCTATTTTCTACGATGATATTCTTTAAATAACATTTGCCCATCTTGTTGCTATAAGTGAGGTCACCTTCACTCCCTAAATGTCCTAAAGGGCTAAGAGCCTTTATTTGCAGACTTCCATCTAGTGTTAAATCTTGGATATAGAGTTCTGCGATTTCTAAACGGAGTTCAGCACCTTCTTTTAAATGACCTTTTTGAATTTTTTGAGCGATTACGGAATAGAGTGGGCCTAATGCTGGATGATATGTGACAATAAATGGGGGATTTTTGATAAATTGTTGCGCTTCTTTTGAAGCTTTGTGAAAAGTAAAATGGCATTGCTGAGTAAAAAGCTCGTAGGCATTCATCTGTACATCGAAGAATGCTTGATCTGGGGTTTCTTCCATCTTGCCGTTATTAAAGAGCTTTTTTGTAGCGGAAATTGTTTTTCCTCTGCGGTTGTAGGTAACAAAACTTTTTAAATGTTTTTTTTCTTCCTGGTTTAACTTCTTCGATGATTTTGTAACGATAAAATCTGCGATGTTTTGCATAGTAGATTCTAGTCGGCCGACCTCTATTGTGTGCAGTTCTCTTTTTTCGTTAAAGCACTCTAATTGAAGTTTTAAATTTAAAAGTAATCCGGGAAAGGGGTGATTTTTTAACGTTTTTTTTAAAACATTGACATCCAAAAAGAGAATGTTGGTATTAGAAGGATATTGGGAATAATGTGACCCGGACGAGTAGGACACGTCTTTTATGTTATAATTTTCAAATTCTGTATATTCAATATTGGTGATACAGTACTCATATCCTTTTTCCGTGGGCTTCTCGATTAGAATATCAACGCCTTCAGCTGTTCCAACTAAACGAGGACAGGTGGCAAAACCAAAAGACTTGTCTTCGGAGCAGCCTAAGCCCGATAAAGCGATTAAGCCATTGTCAACGCCCGCTATGGGATTATTAATCTGACGTACAATCGCTTTATTACATTTGTGAGCGAGAAACCAGTCAAAAGCACCTTCATCTTCCGCTAATTTCCAAATGACACCATGGCCCCCAGGCTTAAATTGGATTTTAAAGGGAGCATCAGTTACCCATAACCCCTGAATGCTAATCATAGGGACAAGGGGTTGTAAAATAAAAAAGTAAAGTTCTTTTGAACGGTGAAACCAGTGGTTTTTGTTGAGAATTTCCTTGATGTGCGTATCGTTTTCTTTTTCAAGAGAAGTCATGAGGATGACAGGCGTGTGTATCTGTTTGCCAAGTAACTTGTAGTGGAGAAATTCTCTTGCCTGCAGATCGCGGATAAGACCTTCCAGCAATGAGTAGCCCAAGAAATTAAGAAGCGCTGCGGGTAAAGGTTGGCCTGTAAGGACGTCGGTGAGATTTAATCTATCCCCTGCTCCAGCAGCAGGATAAATTTCACCTACCTGGCTCATGCATTCAATACCTGCTCTGATGGCCTTTATAACTGATCGATCTTCCTGACTTAAGTCCATCCCTGGAGGTGGTTCAAAATGCAATACTTTAGGAGGCTGATTTTTTTTGGATAAAAGACTTAAAAAAGTGAAATGGTACCCGATGATTCCCCCAATGGGGAAATAAAAATCTTCGATCTCCCACAGTTGTTCGAATAGCTGCTCTAACTGTTCATAATTCTGAGAGGAGAGAAAGGCATCATAGAATAAATGCTCTTCTTGTTTTATTAACATCAACGATTTATAAACAATTTCCTTTTCAATTGTATTAATGAATTTTTTAGGAAGCTTTTCTTCTTTGTGGATCTTGCTGTTTAAGAGCAAAAGTTTTTCTTCAAGTGTAGTGGCTGCTCTCAACTCTTCTACTAGGGATTCTAGAAAGTCGATTGGTGGATCATGCGGCAAAAAGCTATTCATTGGATTGCTGTATTGAAATTATGGTTAAATAGTTATATCGAAAGAAAGGATTTGAGGCTTAATTTTTTTTTGTGGGCTCCTTTCTGCCTCTGCTTTTTTTCACAAATTAGGTTAAACATTTGTGATTTACAAGTGCTTAGCCTTCTTTCTGCAAAAAATATTGCCCACAAAAATTAATTCCCCTAATTCTCCTAGAAGGTAAGCTTAAACTTCATATTAAAAATGCGAAATCTTTTGACTTCAAAATGCTTTCAGCAGTAAAAACATCGTTTATGATCCATCTAATTGATGAAAAATTTTTATAAACAAGGAGAAAATCAAATGGCAAAAAAAGAATCAGCTTTCATGAAACCTGTGGGTATAAGCGAAGCTTTAGCAGAGATCGTGGGTAGTGGTCCAATGCCTAGAACTGAAGTAACAAAAAAGGTTTGGGAATACATCAAGAAGCACAAGCTTCAAGATGAAAAGAACAAACGTAGAATCAATCCAGACAGTAAGCTGGCAAAAGTACTAGGCACAAATCAGTCTATTGACATGTTCGAAATGACAAGTAAGATTTCTGCACATCTAAAACCCACGCTAGTTAAAGCTGGTTAATTCTTCGCATGCTAACACTTTAGTTAGCATGCTTATTCTATTTCCTCACTGGATTATTTATAAAAAAACTCTGTTTTTTTTTCTTTTTTTGCTACTCTGTACGCATGAAACTTTTTTTTAAGCACAAAAACGCCTCTTATTCCTGGGATCTCTTTTTTCTTTGCTCGCTTTTAGGGATTTGGCCTCGCTTTATTGAACCGAATTTACTGTATCTTTCTCGCTTTACCCTTCCCATTCCACGATTGCCTAAACCTTTATCTGGCCTGAAGATCATTCAAGTAAGCGATCTGCATTTTGGTCCTCAGCTCTCTGATCGCTATTTACAGAGGCTCCGGCATAAAATCCATCAAGAAACGCCTGACCTAATCTTTTTTACTGGGGATTTTATTTGCCGGAGCGAGCTTAAAGATCCTACGCGCTTAAAAACATTTCTGAATTCTTTAAAAGCTACTTATGGACGGTATGCAGTTTTAGGCAACCATGACTACACTCAATATGTGTCTGTTAACGCGTCCGGGGATTATGATATTTTTGAAGAAGAAAATTCTCAGTTTAATAGAGGATTTAAGCGCTTTTTTAAAAATTTAAATTTATCTGGAAAGGCCACTTCACATGTCAATAAATTAAAGCCTCATCCTACCCTAGAAGAAATTCTTCAGGAATGTCATATCCATCTCTTGCAAAATCAGACAAAAACTGTGCAGATTGAGGGGCATCGTATAAACATCACAGGGCTTGGAGAGCATATGCTTAATCGAGTTGAACCTGAAGTGGCTTTTTCCAACTGTGATCCCAAATTACCCACCTTTGTTTTAGTCCACAATCCAGATGCAATACCTAAGCTGACCTCTTATCCAGGCAACTTAATTCTTGCAGGTCACACTCACGGTGGACAAATTAATCTTCCTTGGATTTGGAAAAAGGTTTGTGTCCTAGAAAATCCTCAATACAAAAGAGGGCTTTTTCAAGAAAAGGGTAAATGGATTTATGTGAGTCGAGGAGTGGGTGGAACGACCCCTTTTCGTTTATTTTCTCCACCTGAAGTTGTTTTGTTTACTTTGGAGGAGTTGTGAAGACAAGTGCTATCCTCTTAGCTGGTGGTAGTGGAACGCGCATGAAGAGTTCCTTTCCCAAGCAATTTATGATTTTAAATGATCGACCGATTGCGTTGTTTAGTTTTGACATTCTCTGTCACTCACCTGAAGTAAGCGAAATTATTGTTGTTTGTGCGCCAGAATACCGATCGCTTTTTCATACGCAAAGCAAACCACTGGCGTTTGCTTCTCCCGGGGTGAGAAGGCAAGACTCTGTTTTTAATGGTTTTTTGCAAACAGATAAAGAAAGTATGTATATTTGTATCCACGATGCTGCAAGACCTTTTATGACTCAGCGCATATTAGAGGATGTCCTACATGCTGCATATCAACATCACGCATCATGTGCCGCAGTGCCGATGAAAAACACTATCAAGCAATCAGATGAAAGCCAATTTGTTATTAAGACGCTGGAAAGAAGTAGCTTGTGGGAAATCCAGACACCCCAAGCTCTTTCAAGAAACCTAGTGGAAAGGGGATTTTCTTATATTCAGGAAAATCCGTTGACTATCACTGATGATGTAAGCTTGGCAGAATTGCAGGGTGTGAAGGCAAAACTTGTTTTTGCAAGCTATGAAAACATCAAAATAACAACTCCTGATGATCTTTTTGTTTCACAATTTTTATTGAGCCGTTAGATGGTCTATAATTACAAAATGGTCATTGCCTACGATGGTACCGATTTTCATGGCTGGCAAATTCAGCCAAATGGCCTTTCTATTCAGCAGCTTATTGAAGAAAAACTCGCTATTATTTTGAGGGCTGAAACTAAAGTTGTCGGTTCTGGGCGAACGGATGCAGGGGTTCATGCTCTGGGACAAACGGCCCATTTTCTTACGGCGCAAAAAATCGATTGCCGAAGAGTTTTAGGGTCATTAAATGGTTTGCTTCCCAGCACAATTAGAATTCTTTGTTTGGAGGAGGTTTCTCTGGATTTCCATGCTCAATACAGCGCTAAAGCAAAGATTTATCGTTATCATTTGTTTTTAGATAAAATCATGAATCCTTTCCGCAAACTTTATTGCTGGCACATGCTGCATAGTTTTTCCGTAGAGCTTCTTGAGCAGGGTTCCAGGTATTTCTTAGGAAGACATGATTTTACCTCTTTTGCTAATGAAGCTCACTTGGGTGTGGCTGCACGTGATCCTGTAAGAACGGTACAAAGAATTTCTATTGTTCCTGAAGAGGGAGGGCTTTACCTTGAATTTGAGGCAGATGGCTTTCTATACAAGATGGTGAGAAATATGGTAGGCACTTTGGTCGAAGTTGGCTTGAAAAAACGGACGCCACAGAGTGTAGCAGAGATTTTTGAACAAAAAAACCGCAGCAAAGCGGGAATCGCAGCGCCCCCTCAGGGGCTTTTTTTAGTCCGTGTCCTCTACTAAACGGCTCGAGGGCCCTTTTTGACACAAATCATGTAGAGAATGAAAATGCTGAACTCCGCTCGCGATAAATCGGGGAATTTCGGGATAATCAGCCTGACAGACTAGGATGGGCTCCGCTTTTGAGCTCAATAGGGCTGTCACCCCTCGGGGGGTGTCCTCAAAGCCAATGATGCGATCATTTGGAGCAGAGAGCATGTCTATAGCTTTTAAATAGCATTCAGGGTGAGGTTTAGGTTTAGCGTAGAAATCTCTTGTAATCCAATTCGGAATGCTTTGCAAAAGGGGCAGTTTCTCACGAATAATCGCGATAAGCTCATGAGGGGAGTGGGTGACGACTGCCCGTTTAATGGAAGTCTTGCTCAGGTTTGTTAGAAGTTCTTCTGCTCCCGGCATTAAAGCGATTTCATCGCTTCTGAGAAGTTCCTTCATGATTGCTTGTTTTTCTTTGTAGAGGACTGACCAATCTGGTTCTTGCTGCAATAATGCTGGACAGGCAGCATAAATTTGAATTCTTAATCCTTCTGCTTCATAATGCGCTGCTTGACAATACCGATTAAAGTCCCAAGGAAGCGTTGTGCCTCGCTTAGCGCACATTGTTTTGTAGGCACGGTAATGTAGTTCTTCTGTGTTAACAAGGAGACCGTCAAAATCGAATAGAAAAAGATGATAATTGTAAATCCACTGCATATCCAAAAAGTATAAATGTTTTTCTCTTTTATTTTCATTCTTTTGCTAATCACCTCATGCCAAGAAGCGGGGGATCCTGCTTATCGAGAATTACGCAAACGCAATCAGAAAGGTGAGTACATCTATAGGCACTCTGAGGAAATCACAACGATTCCACCTCTAGAGAAAGCAGCCTGCACTTCTTATCCTTGGGAGGAAAAATTCTGCGGTCGTTTAAAAAAAATCACTAAAGAATATTTTCGCTGTCGGGGGTCTTCAACAAACCCGATTAAAACGGATTTTATCAAAGGGGAAGAGGTGAGGATAGTTGATTGTGGAGGTTCTCAAAGGCATAGTCTGCCTCTCCGAGATGGGAAAGAATTTATCTATCCTATTCTCATTGAATTATTAAACTATCTTCAGGCAAAGACAGCCAAAGAAATTGTGATCACTAGCGGACATCGTTGTCCTGAGCACAACCTGTATGTGAATAGCTCCCCAGCCAATCAGTCTTCAAAGCACTTGATTGGCGCAGAAGTCTCTTTTTATATTAAAGGAATGGAAAGGGAGCCGGGTTTAGTTGTCAAGTTGCTCATGGATTACTATAAAGATAGCCCAAAATATAAAGGAAAGCCTGACTTTCAAGAGTTTAGTCGTTATGAAAAAAATGATGTGAATGTTTCAATCATGCCATGGTTTAATAAAGAAATCTTTATCAAGTTATTTAAGGAGCAGGAAGGGCGGGATTTTGACAATTGTCATGCTTATCCCTATATAGCTATTCAAGTGCGCTATGATCAAGATAAGCAAGCACGCGTCAGCTATACTTGGGAACAGGCATGGAAAAATTTCTTGCGCTATTAAAAGCCTTTCGCGAAATCGCATTTTTCTCTACAATATGATTTCTTCACATGCCGATGTGGCGAAATGGTAGACGCGGTAGACTCAAAATCTACTCTTGGCAACAAGGTGCTGGTTCGAGTCCGGTCATCGGCATATCCCCGGAGACATTTTCAGAAATGACAATGTTTCCGGTTTTTTCCTTTTGTAACCCATTGGATTTCTGCAAGATAATCGCAAGCGCTGAGTTTAATCCGTCGGTTCGATATTTGCCATCTTCAAAAGTCAATTTTGCCGGAAAGATCGAACCAAGCAGTTTTCTTTTAGCTTCGAGCCTAGCCTCCTGAAAATACCAAGTCAGGTCCCTCAAAAGGCTCATTCCATAACGGGTGTACTTCTGAAAAGGAGTGTCTGAGATTTCCAAATCAGCGATTTGGAGATTCAGTCTGTCGAGTTCTCCGAGAGTATGGGCTTTTAGTCTCTGGTAAGAATCGGCTTCTAGTTCTCCTGATATGAATCTCTGTTGATCAAACTTAAGCAAGTTTTGCTTATATCGCTCCACCTCAGTCCTAAGTTTTTTGATTTGCTGATCTCGATCCCCTTCTTTTGCCTTGAAAAGCACTTCCATCATCGCCATTTAAAGGTCGATAATTTCGGGAGGGGGGTTGAAGGGTATTCAAGAAATTGAAAGAGCTGTTCATGAGTGATCATAGCACTCACTCGCGCCCTGCATCCTTTTTCGCAATGGTAGTAGGGATATTTCCCTCCATTCCCGGAAGAAATGCTTCCTGTCCAATTTTTTCCCACATTGAGGGCATTTCAAATGGCCTCTCAAAGGGAGTTCGTCTCGCAGTTTTTCCTTGGCACAAAGGTGCGTGTTTGTTTCCATTCGCTTGGTTAGGATTTTCTGCACTTTCAAGAACAAATCTTCGGAAACGATAGCTTCATGGACTCCATTGACTAAGCGAGCCTCTTCGTTCTCTGTTTCTGGGACATAGATCTTCCCCATGTAAACCGGATTTCTTAGCATCTGTCCGAATTGACTGCGCTGCAATTTTAGTCCATTTTTCCAAGATGCCTTTCTAACATCCTCGATAGGAAACGCACCTGTTGCAAAAACTTCGAACGCTTCTTTCACTAAAGGCACTAATTCACTAAAAATTAGCAAAGGTGTTTTCTGACTGCTGCGATCCTTGGGGCAACCTTTAGGAGAGCCATCATAAGGATAAAATCCTTCTTTTAAAGCTCGTAATATCCCAGCCCGAGTATTTCTGGAGCGGATACGGTTATCGATCTCGGAAAGCGTCATATTGAGCATCGTGAGAAGAAAACTGGCTGGATTATCAGATTCTTCTCCATCATACAGAGTTACAACACGAGTCCCATACGATTGGAGTTCACGATTCATCAAAATCGTATTGGCAACATCCCTTAAAAAACGACACCATTTTGTGACAAAAAGATACTGAATTTGCTTTTTGTGTCGTTTTAAATATTCGAGAAGCCGCTGAAAGTCCGAGTGTTTAAAATCTTTTGCGCTATAGCCATCGTCTTTAAAGTGCTCGACTATTTGGATTCCTTTGCGAGCACATTCTCTTCGCAAAAGATCTTCTTGATGAGCTAGGCTAAATCCGTGCTCAGCTTGCTCGTCGGTCGATACCCTTGTGTAAATGACCGCTGTTTTCGGTCTTTGATCTCTAGCAGAGTATTTCATATTCGATTTGACAGACTCTCTCTATAAACTCTTTAATAATTTTCACTTCGTTGCGAATATATTTTCTCTCACGACCATTGAGAATCTCCATGGCTTTCTCTTCTGAAAGCATGAACTACCTTGACGAATGACAAGACTCTTTTGAGGTCATCAGCAGAAGTCTTCGATTTAAAAAACACAGTAGTTGACCGTGCGGAATATTGGTGGGTCATTGGGTAGATCCTCTAAGGTGTTTTTTAATTGTTCTTGTCCGAGAGGCAGTTCGTCCATCTACTATGTTCGTCGTAATGGTCAGATTCCTGTGTCCTTGCTTGAGTGCATGCTCAGATACATCAGGAGCAAATCCCTTTTCAATATCACATCGCTTGCCTTTCGATGATTCTGGTTAGGCAATCTCCTTCTGTAGGAGAGAGTTCTCCACGAGATACAGCTTGAGTTATCCTATGAATCGCCTCTAAAATATCCGAGCCGGTTTTCAGGTGGGTAAGTCAATAAATATAAAGGCTTCTTTTTTAGGTGGAAGAATGCGATCCAGCACAAGTTTGATGGCTTGGATATTTCCGCACTTAGCTTCCTCTATGGCCTTACGACAAATTCCCTCGATTTCATCTTCGAGAAGAGTCTCCGCTAGCAGGGTCGCTTTATTTCTGATCCCCTTAGGTCTTCCCAAAGGATTGCCAGATCTTCCTTTTTGGAATTTTCCCTGTTTTTCGTCTGTTTTATCAGGCATCTGATTTTCCAAGTTTTTTAGTTTGGCGGAAGTTGAAGGTACATATTGTAATAGTTTGCATAGCTTGTTCCCGGGGGAGCAATTTTTCGAACTCCACGTGAGATCAATAAATCCGCAATTTTTTTGTTGTTCATCGATACCGCGACTTGGAAAGGAGTTAGTCCAGAGCTATCCGCTGAATGTATATCAGCCCCTTTTTCAATAAGAAGCAAAGCTGCCTCAGTTTCATTGCGTCGTAGCAGCATTTGAAGGGGCCGATGGTCATTCCTTGTCCCTTCATTCACATTTTGACCTCTATTAATGAGCTTCTCACATGCAGATTTCAACTGCTCTCCTCGTAAATGCTTATGCTCTTTAGAACCTATCAGTTTTCCTAAAGAGAGCTGTTCTTCAATTTGTGATAAGTTTTTCATCTCTTGGTGCGGCGCTGATTGAGCAAGCGATGCTCTCCAGTGAAGTGAGGGCAATTTTTCAATCTTGGATTGCATGATGGGTTCATTTGTAAGCAGGGATGCCTGAATTTCTCCTTTTTCAATGAGGAGTTTTAGAAACCCCTCTTCTTGTTCAGTAAAGGGAAACAGTGTGGCAAGGGCCTGTTTACATTCTTGTAGTTTGATATCTTTCCAAAATCGAGAATCTTGCTCGTTCTTAGTATTGCGAAGGGCGGGTAGAAGCTGCTCCCGAAAATCGGCTTCATCAAACAAAAGGGATTCAGGTGAGAGCTCTTGGGGATTTTTAATTGAACTCATGCCGATATAGAGAATAAAGGCTAGTCATAACAGCTCGGAATTGAGCTGTATTTTGTTTAATAGGTGATGAGCATCAAATAAATCGCGTGATGCATTTCGAGCAAATAAGGCGGTCAGTTTCCCGGCTGCCAGCTCATGGGAATCGAGTATGCGAATCCTGTGTATTTGATGGTGGCCAGTGACTTTAGAGGAGCATTTCTGAATATTCCAAAGAGGGATTCTGAACATAAAATTTAAATCGACTTCCAGATTGCCTTGATTACCAAGAACGCCTTGATATTTCAGCTGCCACTTTCCACCCGCATGTTTGGTTGGAATACAACGTATCATAAGGTTTTCTCGTTGAGAAACAGCTTCCATGGCCTTCTCAACAAGAGGGCGTTCGCTCATCATTCCTTCCCGATCTGGCATTCCTATGTAGTTTAAATCAATATCAACCGATAGACGAGGCAAATCGAAGACAAAAAGGTTGAGGGCAGTTCCCCCCCTTTTAACACTAGCCGTTCTTGTAAAAAAGGATGGACGTTAATTCCCTCAAGAATATTCATCAGGTGCCAGACTTTTTCCAATATTTCCACACGGAAACCCGTGTGGCTCGATTCTCGAATGAGCAGTTCTTTAGAAATTTTCATGAGGTTCTTCCCAAGTTCTCTGGAGTAATGATTTTAGAGCGATAAGATTCCATCTAGGAATCAGCTGATTTGGTTCTTTATTATGGAAATCTAAATAGTGAGGGCTTTTGGGTATAAATTTATCAAAAGTTGCTAAGTCTTTTTCTGAAAGACTAAATGTATCTCGGTGTTGATCAAGAAAAAATGCTACTCGAGCATAAGTAGTCGCATTATTTAGGAGTTTTGCATAGGCCAGTAACCTGCTGAAGATTGAGGTATTCAATGGATTCTAAGGAACGCCAAATTTCTTTCTAGTTATTGATCAGATTAGGTCTGTCAAGAACATCCACAAAAGTGCGCTCTAAAGTTGTAACCCGAATCTTACACCCAAGATACTCGACAATTTCAATGCCGAAGTCTTGATTAGTCAACGTTCCTTTGGGAGTGGAAATGCCTTTAAAAGTATTATTGGGGAAAACAAAAGCAGGCTTTAATTTTCTCTGAGTAATATAGATAAAATCGGTTTGTAAAGAATGCACCTTCCCATGAAAAACTAAAGATGTGTGGTATGCCAAAATGGTGTCAGCAGTCATTTTACTGGCGATTAGATAAGGATCGATAGGATGGGTTTTTGCGTCAGCACCTCTAGGAATGGTGTGGTAAAGGCCTTTCCGAATTCAAATGATATATCCTTGTCGAAGATGATAGGCTAACAAATTGTCTAAAGTACTGCTCGATTTCCCCATTCCCAGAGCAGTTCTTACTTCTTCTGTTGTAAAGATCTGATTATAAGCTAGAAATGTTTCCATATACACTACTTGAATATATTCTCTGTAACAACTAATAGCCTTAGTAGTTATGGAGATTTTTCTCAAGTAAAAACGTCTTAAGGAATAGAAATCCTTGTTTTGTAAACTCCTCTAAAATATATTTGTTGATTTAACTCCTAAGGAGGAATCAATGACAGCCCTTTCACATGCAGATATCGTGGTTAAACTCAGAGATGAGTACTCGGGAGGTTCTATGTACGGAGGTCAAACTTTTGTAGTTCATGCAGGTCAGTTTATAAGAAATAACGGATTTATGGGTTCTGCAAATGTCGTTTCCCTCACTAGTTTGGATGCAATTGTTCACGAGGCTCCCGGCTGTATTGCCGCTCCGCTGGTTAATATGATTGCCAAAAATGCAATTAGTTTAGGGATGGCAGGGAAAGGAGATCAGCCTGTGCCCGTTCGGCTTTATGCTCCTATACAACTATCTATTACAACGAAGCATCTTTCTGTGGGAGATCTAATGATTTTAGTCGAGCCTGAACATGGATTTGTTGCTTGTAAGAAACTGACCTTGTCAAAATCGGCTGAAGAAGATCCTGACTATTTTGAAATCGTAAAAAGTTGGGCTATCAATGACGATATGGAGGTAGAGGTGATTTCTACGGTTTCTCCAAAAGTTGAATCTAAGGAAGCTTCTAAATAAGCGAGTTCTCGAAAAAAGGAGCATGTATGTTGTCCGTGTCAATAGAAAATCAGGTGAAAAATCTTAATAAATGGGACACCTACCCTGTGGTTTCCACAATTTATTCAGGACCATTACGTATTATAGCTAGTGCTGTTCAAATAGTAGCTGGAGCTATCCTTACAATAGTTTCTGCCCTTTTCGGCTGGATAAATGGGTCAGCTATTTGGAAACAAGATACAACGATCAATGCTAAAGAAATTTTGCATGGAATAGGGAATTTAACTAGGGGCAGTGTTGCGTTAATTCCCTGCTTGGGAAATTTATTGATCTACCTTTATGATAAATCACCCCTAGGTACTGTTGTATTGAGTAGAGATTCAGACGGGTTATACACGCTACCACACGTTGATGTACCAGGCTTCAGAAACATGGGTACTATTCGAGGCCGAGAATTGAATATTCATTTTGGAAGTTTCGTTATTGACACTGCGAATGGAGTTGTCCCCTCAGGTTGGGTTTTACAACGTTAAGTAAAAACGCCTTCCTTTTGGTTGAATAGCTTGGTTGATTTTCCTTTAGAAAAATTTCGTTTCGCTCGGTTCTATTTCATTAGAGGGAGTGAACAAGATGAGAACATCTTTATTCAAAAAGCACTTTTTACTAGACCTCCGCTCTTTTCCCACTGATTTGTGAGGTATGGCTTTACCTTGACAAGGGTAGTCCTAAACAAGTAATGCTCGCTGTTGATTGTAGTTACAAATAAAATATTTAATCATGCCTACATGATTAGCAAGCTTCTTTGAAAAAGAAAGTGTTTTTCTCACGAGCCGAGAACATCTTTGTCTAAGGGTGTTATTAAATCTTTCAATGTAGCTCGTTTTACCCGACTCTTTACCGACAGGACTATGTTGAAGCCAAGGAATAACTTCGTAATACACTGAGAATTTATCTGTATAAAAGAGGGCTTTTTTTTTATATCTTCAGGAAGCTTTGCTAATAAACACTCTGCCGATGCCTTATCCCTTTTCCCCACATGCATAGCTAAAACTTGTCTTGTAGCACTGTGAAAAACAAGCCATAGCCATTGAGGGTTTTTCTTTTTCCCGACATAACTCCACTGCTCATCCAATTCAATAGTGGCTATCTCAAGCTCTTCATTTTCAATAACATTTGCATTTAGATTTTCTGAGAGTTCATGAATAATTTCATCCATAAACCTTAGTAACCAAGGCATGCTGACATTAAAAATTCTACAAATCCCTTCGAGAGAAACTCTTTCAAGCAATGCTTGTCTAATTTTTACCCTTTCTTCTTCTGGAATAGACTTTTTCTCTGGATTGAGAACAAATTGCCTGCCACATGAAAGGCATTGATGGTTTTGCTTTCCACTATAAATATGCCCATTTTTCTTGATAGTTGTTGAATTGCACGAAGGACATGCTAAGCTCATAAGTTTCTCCTAAATGTAGACAAAGAAGAAAACCTGAAAATAGCCAGCAATGTCAACTCAATTTTTCTACAGCATTACTTGTTTATGACTACCCAATAATTAATGTGAGTTGCAAATAACTAAGTTCAAAAAATTCGACTTAAAAAAAAGGCTTCGCTTCTCTAGATTTTATTTTGCGAAATAAAAAAAAACGAGAAGGAAGCCATGGAAATGCAGATTATAGCAATTTATTGCCTTTTGGACGACTATATCCTTTCAATTAAGCATAAAGATTGGCCGAATGCCAAACTGACTACATCAGAAATTATGTTGATAAGCGTAGTGGCTATGCGATTTTTTTATGGCAATATAGAGACCGCAAGACAATTTCTCATGGAGCACAATTACGTTCGCAACTATTTAAGCAAAAGTGCATTAAACCGCAGAATGCATGGAATCCCCACGGCGCATTGGGAAGGGATTTTAGAATTTATACAAAGAGCAAAGAATCAAGGGGAGTTGCCCTTAGAGTATATTGTTGATGCCTTTCCTGTATCCGTTTGTAGAAATATAAGAATACGCGACTGTAGGATTTATCAGGGAGAAGAGTTTAGAGGATATAATTTTAGTAAACGCGAATGGTTTTATGGGCTCAAAGTCTCTGTAATAGCTTCACGAGATGGCTGTCCACTGCGAGTGGTACTTTGCCCAGGAAGAGAACATGATTCAGTGCCGTTTAAGGTTATGGAACGTAAATTACCAAAAGGGAGTGAAATTTTTGGTGATTCAGCCTATTTGGATTAAGACTATCAAGACATGTTAGAGAAAAATGAAAATATACGATTGATAGCAGAGCCAAAATCTAATTCCTTACGGCCGATCGATCTGCATGATTGGATAAATTTAAAATATATTCGCAAGTTTATTGAGGGAGCATTTGGCGTGATCTCCAGAATGCTGCCTAAAAAGATTCATGCTGTTACTCCTGAAGGCTTCGAGATTAAAGTGTTAGGATTTCTTGTTGCAGCTGCAACAAATTTTCTACCAAATTAGTTATTTGCAACTTACATTAATTAGTATATTATGTTATTTGATCTCCGAAGGAGAAACTATGAAAATTAAATGTATCTATAATAGAAATAAGAGTTCTCCTTTATATCCTAAAAAAATATCTACTATCAATGATACAAAAAATCCCTCAGCCATTTTATCCAAAGAGTTTATTGTTTATGCTATAGAAATTTGGCAGGGCATACCTCATTATTGTATAAATAATTATGATGAAAAGACTCCTTTTACACAATTTTCTGCAGACTTCGATCTTGAGATTCACCCTTGCTCATGCTTTGAAATAATTGATAATAGAATTTCTCGATATTGGACTTTTATCCATCATAATAATATGGAAGCCTCTATGTGGGCTTTTCCTGAATGGACTAATGGATGGATCTATATTAACGAAGAAAATGATTATGTAAATGAGGGTTTTTATGATCGCCTAATTTATGGGGGCCAGAAAGAGAATAAAATTTTTTCAAAGTACAAAGAAGCTATGGATTTAGAGTTTCCCGATAACTCCGTTACCAAATTTGCCCAAATAGGCGATCCAAATTGGTTATTATGTCCCTTTTGTCACGATGGTTTTGAAAATTCAAATAAGATAGATGCGTTAATAAAATGCCCAACTTGTAAAAAAATATCTCGCAATCCTCGATATGAAAATAAATGGCCCCACCTTGATTTATAGAGGATCAATTGGATCAAACCTGTTGGAAAATAGTGTAATTCTTATCCGACTAAAGACCAGTCGAACGCCTTAAAAGTCTTAACCGAAGATCGACTCATTACCGAACATTTTGTCAAAAATGGTAAAATGTTCGGCATTTTTATACTCAAACTCTTGTTAAAACTTACTTATGAAGGCTATAGCCTCACCTAGCCCAGGGGTTCAATATCCTCTATTCTCGAAAATCAATTTTTGAGTAAATATCGAATTAAGAAGTTTTTTTCTTATGTATGACGATGATTAGGGATAGTGCAAGCTTAGGTTAGCTAAAAGATATAAGTCACTTAACCACCGCCCTTTATAAAGTTAGTGGCTAAAATTTTTAATCTAGGTAGTTGAATCTTTAGTCTATGAATTTCTTCTTCAGCGAAGACTTTCATCCGTCGATAAAAATTTCCTTCTAAATCCCTATTCACAAACATTTCATCAATTTTAAAATACTTGTCCTCGGATCGCTGCCGCTAAATCCTTTGACCCTATTGCACTATATACAAGACGCGCAAGCAGAAGTCGTAAAGCTTTCCCTCTGATTTTGCAAAGTTTAACATAAAAATGATGCAAACTATAGATGTTAATTCTTCATGCCTTCAGAATAGCTCATTAGCTGAAATCCTGGTCCCAACAGGTAAAAGTTAATTTCTTTTGTTCATGGGGGCTAGGATGGGGTAAAGAACATACGATTAAAGGTGATTACTTTTGGCATTAGGGCGACAGAGTTAATAGCCAATCCTTTATCTTAAACTCGAGAGCAAAGTGTCATGACACTATCAAGATGACCAATAGCGAAAATGGGTCATTATTGTGAGAACGCATTATCCAACCCACTTTGGGAGTTGACGTCCCTGCTCCAATCAAGCCTTTTTGACTAAGCTTGGAAACCATGGCTTTGAATCATTGAGCCTGGAGGGTTTTTTCCGCAGCGGCATAATCTAGCCACACGCCTGTTTGATTTAATGTATCTAATTGCAATTGGATAACTTCAATATTGGGCTCAGGATCATGGTCAAAACTTTCAGCTAAGTATTGAAAGCCTATAAATTTAATTCCCTTTTCTACGCATACTTGCTCCATATTCTTTAGATAGTTTAAGCCATCATCAATAAAAATAAGGGTTTTGGGTTGCCAAGAAATTTGCTCAAGGAAGTAAACTAAAGCCTGGCCTTTGGGTAGTTTTCCAGATAAAATAACACCTTGACCTGCAGCAGAATCGATTCCCCATTTAATTTCAGGTTGGCTATGGAATGAAAAATTTAAACCCAAACTTTTTAAATCTTGAATGCGCCATTCTAACGGATTAGATAGCACTCCCATTGGTTGGTTGCTGATGGCTGTTAGGGCTATAACGGGGACCTTACGCTGATGAAGCTCATCTATCATTCTTTTAGCACAAGGCTCAATAAGAGAATTGGGAATATTTATTAGAAGCAAGCTAAGGAGGTACTCTAAACGCTTGGGCCCATGTTTTTCTTTAAAGCAAGTATAGGCTATTTTACGCGCCTGGTGAGCTCTAGGTCTACCAAATGGGTCGCGGGCTGTGATTAGAGTATAGTCGACGTCAAAAACGACTAATGTATTTACGTCAGCTTCTTTCAAGCAATGTTCGACTTGAGCGAGCTGCCTGACTAAAGTAATCGATCCTTGAAGGGAGTCTTCTGTTTTCAGGCTAAAAAATAAAATGAATAAAAATAAAATAAGGTATCTCTTCATATTTGGTAGGTTTCCTCATTTTTATATGAAAAATCTGCTGCTAGTTTTCTGAAGTAATGATAGTGCTCGCCTATTGGATCTACTCATACCTTCCATGTTGTAATGCTCCCTGTTAAGGCAAGAGAAAAATTAGGAAGTAAGCCGCTGTTTTTTGTTTAAAAAGTTCTGCAAATTTGTCTGGGCTTTAATAGCCTAGGGTTGAGTGCGGATAATCCTTATTATAAAAAGAAATCCGCTCATTCAAGGCTTGTTGAAGCTGCTCTAAGCTAGTCCACTCCCACAGCCATAAACACTCTTCTTTAAAAGTCCGCATCCTCCTTTTGCTTTCAGCATTTCCCTTTAGAATAACTTGTGTAAATGTGCTCAATATCCATTAGCTTACAAGCTTTCTGAAACGCTTTTGAGATGGGTTGGCAGCCATTATCTGATATCAGCTTTAAACCCTTTTTGTAAACCAATCTACAACAAGCACAACATAAACCCAACCAAAACTTTCTACCCAGACTTTAGTCATATCTATACCCCACTATTGACAGGGTTTATCTGCTCTAGGTTTAGTCCTAGGCGTCCTTAAAGCTTTTAAACGTGCTCTGTCTTTTATCAGCAAAAAACTCTCTTTCATTAATCTGTAGACCCACTTTTCATTAATGACAAGCCCATAATGATAGCGCAACTTGCCCCAAACGCGCCTATAGCCCCAAAGTTTTTAAATAGGCTATCCAATTAGGGGATAGGATAATTATCCATTCGTAGCTAAGCTAGCTGCGCTTATATTTTTTATTAGTATTACCTTCAATAAGCTTATAGTAAAGATCGCGTAGCTGCTCAAATTATTCATTTGGATAAAGAGTAAAAATTGGAAATAGGCTTCAACAGATTTTTTTCTGCACTGTATTAATGCATGGTAAGACTATTAAGAAAATACTATTTACTATCTTTTTGGGCCAAAACCTCGAAGATTGTGTCCGCATAAGCCAGCCGTTGGTTTAAAGGATATTTTTGCTCAAGAAATTCTGCGATTTGATAGGGAGTGAAGTTTTTTGCTGTTAATTGCCGATAAAGTGCTTGATATTCACTATCTCCCTCGGCTTAAGGGTCTCTTAGATAAGAAAACTGTTTTATTGTTTGTAGAATTCTTAGAATTTCTTCGTTAAGAAAACGATGTTTTTTAACATAGTCAGAAGCCATAAATCGGGACATAAGATATTGCCAAGAAGGATGTTTAGGATGGTTGGTAATAAAAAACTGACCTTTTTGAAGGTAGGCCACAGCCCAGAAGATAGATGCCTCAACTCCATTTTTTCTCAAGTAGCAAAATCAAGAACTTCAAGATAATTTTTTGGAGTAAATAAATGCTGAGTCTATTCTTTAGGTGAGAGCTTGCCTTAAAGCAAGATTTGCAATATTCTAAATTAATATTTTAAATATAATTAATATTTTTTTATTAGCTTATTGGTCAACTTTAATAGTTATTTTATTATAAAAAAGAAGCGTGTTATAATAAAAGAATTAATTATTGGATACAATATGGCAGTAGGAAATATAAGCGAATTGGGCTCACGTGCTTTTCATCTTTATGAGGGACCTACCCATCAGGCGGACAAAAGAGAGAAAATAGGAAATTTTTTTTATTTTTTTGCTAATGTAGCGTTCGGTAAAAAAATAATCTTTCAAAAAGATGGGTATTCGGTGCAGGTGAGGAGTCTTGCTCTACGCATCTTAGCAGGTACGGCTGCTATTCTTTGCTTCGAGCTTACCTTCATAGGTAGGATTTTAATTGAAAGTTCACCTTCCCACCGCTTAGCCTTCAATACCCTTGTAAATATGCATAATTCTTCTGCAAAGAGCCACAATAGCCCTGTTGATTCCTATTTAAGTCGGTCGTGCGCAAATAGCGTTATCCAGGCTAGGTCACAAAAAGGCCTTGAAGGTTTAAAAAAGGTAGATAAGCGCCTCCTCAAGAAATCTAGGTTACCCAAGTCAAAATTGGCAGTTCTTAACGCTCCTTTTGAGGTAACTCCCCAAGTTTTATCTAGTGTTAAATTAAAGCCTATTCAACCAGCCCTTTCCCATGCTTCAGTTAAACCAAGTGTAAACACTAGCCTGAGCCCTGCGCAAGCACCAACTAAGCAGATAACCAAGAGCAGCTGCCCTATATCCAGTTCATCAGTACCATTTCAAGAAAATCTACAGAAGGCTCATTCGGCTGTGGCACAATCAGAGTTAAGACAGAAAGATTCAGTGGCTTATCACTCTGTGAGTACATCAGTAGCTCATAATCCTGTCAGTGCATCAGATCTTTTGCTAAATAGTAGTACTGCATTCTTGCGCAAGTTTTCGCAGTTAAACGAGACGAATGCTTCACCCATAGGAGAAGAAGAATCTCCTATCGCGGAAAACGAATGGGAGCAGAGTGTGGATGATGATCGAAATGGTCAATTTTATTATCCCGAGCCTGAATCTTTAAATGAAAACCCCTTTTGTAACTTTAGGAGTCCTACCAGTAAGAACTTTCCTGATGCTTTAAGAGAGGAGGAAACAACTTCAACCGAAGACAAACAAGAAAAGACCTCATGCCAGGAATTGTTAATGAGTAGCTTAAGTAGTTTACGTCTAGCTATAGCACCGGAGGAAAGCGAAAGTGAAGAGGAAGAGGCAAGCTTAGACTCTGGCTTTTAGAAATGAGTGAGTAAAACTATTCCTCTGTCAAAAAATAGGAAATCGCTTTCCGTCTTGTATCTCCACCTCTTATCTCTATGTAAATCAACAAGAAAGTTTTCTGTTCTTATACTACGAATAGAAAATAAAATTTTTTGATGGGGAACGATTAATTTGAAGAGGAGAGTTTGATAGGATGTACTATGTATGTACTAATTCTGCTAAGAGAACACAGATCAGTGAGAATTGTTCTTGAACCCTGCAAGAAGGATGCTATATGCTCTTGCTTCTGAAATATTGATATTAAAGAGTGCAATTTTATAAGTAACTCAGGACCAAAGGCTTTGTGCATTCCTTCAATAAATTGGTTCGATGTAAGCTCGGTAAAGGGAGACATTTAAATAAAATGTTTCCGCTCTTTTAATCAAGCCATGGATTAAATAATCTGGCGCCTGTTTCTATAAAATCACTAATGTTTTCTGTTACTAATGTAAGATTGTGAACAATGGCAGTGGCGGCTATCAAACTGTCAACAACAGGAATAATTAAACCCTTTTGTTTTTTTTCTCCAAAGAGTCTTCCCCAGGCTAGCACGACCTCCACATCTATAGATAAGATTCGATTATGAAACCGAGGAATCAATTCTTCAAGAAGCCAATCTTCTAAAAGTAATCTTTTGTGCGCCCCTTCATTTTTTTTAAGGTTTAATTTGCTAATTCCAGACTGAATTTCACCGATAGTCAATGCGCTAATAAAATATAAATTTTCATTATGCTTTTTTATCCAATTTTCTAGCTTTATATCAGGTTGTTTAGCGATTTTTCTTAGTTTTGAAAGAATGCAAGTATCTAGCAAATAACTCATAAATCGATTTCTCTGGGTAAATCTTTTGAGCGTTGAATGTTTAATTCAATCTCTTGACAGGGTGCAGTTTTAAAAAAATTAAGAAGAGACGTTTTAGATTGAGTCATTTTATCAAACTCTTTTTTAGATAGGATAACAGCAACGGGTTCACCTTGCTTGGTGATTGTTTGATACCCTTTTATATTCGCATCTTCAACGAGTTGAGAGAATTTTGCTTTAGCTTCTTGAATTTGCCATACATTTTTATTGTCTCTATTTTCTCTAGAAAGAGGTCTCTTCATAAAAACTCCTTATGACTAGTCTGCCTAGACTTAGGTTAGTCTCAATTTAATTTTCTGGCAATAAATCTTTTATGCTCCGATTTATCAAACCCAAGTTAAAGTCTTTAAAAGTTCCCAAGCCGTCCTGAAGCAGTAAGCTACCGAGTGTTTTGTCAAAAATGGTAAGATGTTCGGCGCTTTTATATACAAATTCTTGCTGAAACTGTTCTATCAAGGGAACTGCTGCATTGTAGCCCGCTGTTCAATATTCTCCATCCTCAAAACTCAATTTTCCAGCAAATTACAAAACAGGAAGTTTTTCTTGATCGGCGTATGAAGCCTTCTTGGTAGTAGAAGTCGATGAGTCAAGGGCAAGAGGCTGGAGCGAAAATAGCGCGCATAGCTCATATTGGTTTTTGTGCATCCTTGCTCTTGAACTTAAAGCTGCTGTAGCTCCCTGTGGGCTAGCCTTTCTACGTCTCTGGCAAGAGGTTCTTCCAAATGCCCATTGACAAATATCTGATCGATTTTCAAAAATTTTCTCTCGATGCCATGAAGACTTTTCTGCTGACGTTCGATCAACTTTTTGCGGTCACTTTCTTTGGTCTTGAAAATATCTTCACCAATGGCCAGAGATATAGGCGAGCCGCCTCTCGATAAGAGGTGAGACCGAAGAGCATTCGCTCAAGGTATTGAAAGCCGGAGGAGCTTTTTACAGTTTTAAAAAGGCTGCAATAGCAAAATGAGTCATTGGCGAAGACTCTTAGGACTCAAGAGAAGCCATCATCTCACGGCGATAAAGTCTCCTTGCTTCTTTTGAAATGCTATGGATGCGCTCTACTCTTTGTTCATTATTATGGTTGTAATTTTCAAGGGCAGCTTTTTGAGAGAGGGTGCGGTCCCTAAGGTAATCTTGAAAATCATAATAGGATCGAAGGGCTGTATTGCATCCCAATCCTGTCACTGGGTCTACTGTGGCGCTGGCATCTCCTGCGAGGAGGACATCTGATTCTCCAAGAGTAGTGCAATATTTTTCTGCCTTATCCGCCCCTATCTTAACTACGTCAAAACTTTTAAGGTTATGATGATAGACAAATGGAAGGGAAAGGTCTCTACGAAAAAAGCTAATTAATGCAGCCATATTAGCAAAACAGAGGGAGAGATGGATCCACCGCCTAGAGAAAGAATGGTATTGCTTTTCAGCAATTTTAAATTCTCTTTCACAATCTTTTTTTTCTGAGCTGCTTTTAGCTTTTTCTATAGCTTCTTTCTTCTCCATCGCAATCTTTTTAAGAGAAAATATACGGTCGCTAACTTCAGCAGAAAATCCACAACCAATATAATTTTGTTTGGGCGTTTTTAATATAATCACCCCGCATATTTGCTGTCTAAATTTTTTGGACAAAATCGATCTGAATAAAAACTGTATGTGATAGTTAATTGTGTAGGCGATTGAAAAGACACTTGTTCTTGTAGATTTTAGTAAAGAACTAACATTTTGTATTTCCGGTCGGTTATCTTGGTAGATAGCGGTAATAGCAGGTATGGATTGAAGTACTTCTTTTCGTTTGATACCTAAAAGTGAGTTTGTAGAACTACGAGCCCCTTCGGCATTTACAAGAACATCGATATCGGAAAGAGTGTGTTCTCTGTTTGTAGACTGCATGCTAAGTGCTATCTTTTTAGACTGCGTTGCAATTTTTAAGACCTGAGAATCGTATTGAATAATGGGTTCAGGGCTAATTTTTTCTAAGACCATTTTCAGGGCTTGCTCAAGCTCACCTAAGCGAACATCTATCCCCTCATTTTCTCGAGCAGGGTAGATTAGTTTATTTTCTAACAGGTATTGATAGACCCCAAAATTTTTTAGTATGCTGACCGCATGCTTATCAATAGCCACAGTGTTAAGTCTACCAGGTGCATTTTCAGGACGTTTTTCGATCACTGTAGTAGGGTTTCCCTCACAGACAGAGATAATCGCGCGGATCAGACCTGCAGGGCCAGCGCCCAGTATAACAACTGTTGGCTTATCATATGATCTGATCCGCATATTGTTTTTTAAGAATTGCATTCTTTCTGCAAAAGAAACTTCAAAATTATTCTGACCTGGAAGGGGAAGGTTAAGGGGCGTTATTTTGATACGAAATCCCATTAATTTTACTCCAGATGATCGAAATAAAAAGCCAGTTTTAATAAAAGAAATCATTAATAACAAGAATTAGCTTTTAAATAAAGTAAAAACTCAATTTAAAAATGGCAATAAAAGATTGCCTTGATAGTAGGCCAGCAAATAATTCTGGAGAAATCAATTGTTTAAATCTCAAAACTTCCGCATGAGCTTAAATGTTTAATCCAGGTTTCGCGTGCATTCCAAATCCTATCAAATTGCAAGTGGTTATTTTTTAGCCACGAGTAAATGAAGGCTTGGTGGTATTCAACTTTGTATTTACCGGCTTGGTGGTAAGATATAACAGTTTCTTGCAATGCTCTTGGTGAATGTACAAACGAAGTGATATGAAGAAAGGGAATGTCTAAGTTGTGTGTATCCTTGTAACTTAAGTAGCAATGCGTTTCACGAATGGCATCAATTTTGTACTCATGTAAGATAGGGGATAGAGGGAGTTTGTTTTCTTTGGTGAATAAAAAAATTCCTAAAATGAGCTTTACTGAAATAGAGAGTTCTTCTGCCAAAACAGACAGTAATGCGTGTTTGCTGCTGCAAGTTCCTCTGCCATAAGTTAAAATTTGTTGAACATCAGTTCGATCTTTTGTGCGGCCATAGGGTAGCTGGTGAACATATTTTGTAGCTTCCAATAAACTCCAAATTCTTATGCTGCAAAAAGATTTGCTAATAGAGGGCTTATTGTTTTTAACTGCAAATTTGGTAGCTCTATGGTTTCTAAATAGTGATATAGAATGCGATCGCAGTTTATTTTATTCTTCTTATCCATTTTGCTCCCCGGCCCTTCCCTTCAGAAACGATGGTTTCTTCATCTCTTAGCTGCCTTAAAACGAGGCGAATAGTGTCTCTACTAACGGATGGGCAAGCGCGTTCAATATCGGAGATAGAAAAAGGACCTATCCTATTTTCTACTGTTAGACGGATGTGATGAGCTTTATTCCCTTTGCCTGAAGTCAAAGTTCCTACCCGCCCTTCAAATTCTTTATAAGCTCGTAAGAGAACTCCCCAAAAATAAGTCATCCAGGGCATGATATCATGTTGCCCCTGATGCCACCCTTGGGAGCTTTTTTCTAAAGTCTCATAGTAACTTTCTTTCGATTCTTCAAATATGCGCTCCAAGCTAATGTAGCGGCCTACTTGGTAGTCAAAATGATAAAGAAGAAGAAGGGTGAGCAAACGAGCCGTACGACCATTTCCATCTCGAAAAGGGTGTATACATAAGAAATCTAGAATTGTAGCAGGAATAATAACGAGCGGTTCTGCATTCCATTGATAAATACTCAGCGCATAACTTTTGGTAAGGCTTTCCATTGCTAAGGGTGTTTCAAAAGCATTAGAGGGAACAAATCTAATGCGTTTTTTTCCATCAGGACGAATTTCAGTAATTTCGTTATCTGTTGTTTTCCAATGTCCACCAGAATGCGGGAGATAGCGATAAAGCCAAGAATGCAGCTGCAGAATCACATTGAGGGAAAAACCCATATGTTGAAAGGATTGATGAATTAAATTTAAGCCATCGCGATAACCTGCAATTTCTTGTTCCGAACGGTCTTTTGGCGTAGTATCTTGTGTGACAAGCTTAGCAATACGGTGATGTGGGGCGATAATTCCCTCTAATCTGTTGGACGATTCGCTGGACTCAATAATTGCAACTTGCTGAAGGCCTTTTAAAATTTCAGGCGATTGTTTAAAATAGAGCTCTTGCTTACCTTGATATTCCCCAATTGTGCGTAAAATGGTCAAGGTTTCGGCTGTAAAAGTAAGAGATTGTAAATACTTTTGATTCAGAGAATGCATAAAATCCAAAAAAAGGGGTAAACATTACCTAAATGGGGTATTTTTTCGTTTATTTTACCTCATTTTGGGAATTTTCACTTTCTTGTTTCAATTAAATTTTTTTAACTTTGAAGATAACAATAATTAAATAGTTAAGCAAAATAATCTCACAGAAATGATTCAGAATAGCTACTTTTTAAATCCCGAGACCTATACATGGGGAAGCGCTCTCTGCTGGGGAAATTTCATAGGCCATTGCAAAAAGGTGCGTGGCAGTCTAGGTAAATATAAAGCAGTTCATTTATTATTCGCTGTTGTTGAATTCCTGCCGATCATCAGCCAAATCTCTTCTATCATTGAGAAGATCTTAGTTCAGAAACGGGAAGGCGCTCAGCACGCAGAAGTAGGGGGGAAAACCTTTGCCCCTAAGGCTATGGACTCAAGATGAAGTGTGCGTCTTCCATCGGCAGATTGCACAGTCATCAAAAAACTCTTCCTTTTTTACTTGGAGCCGATGGTCCGATGGGAACATCATGCCGAGCATATTAGGCCTTGAAAAAATAGGTGTAAGACTTGTGCAAAAACATCGCTTGGAAGAACAGAGCATTTTTGTCTGCCCCACACTTTATAGGTTACAAGAAGAGCTTAAGAAAATAGAAGAGTTAAATGCTTCTGTTCGGACTATAAGAAAAGTTTTCATTGTACCCACCCACTCAACACTTTGGGGGCGAAATCAAGAAGGTAACATTCCTCTTAGAGCAGAAGCCTTTGCTCAGCACATTGTCGCAGTAGCCGTCGAAAAAAGAGAGGGAACGATGCATATTGTTCTTTTAGACCCCATGGTACGAGACGGGAATGAAGAAATACGATCCGATAATATCGGTCTTGGTACTGACTTTGAAGGCCTGCCGTTCTCTGAAGGGGAGTTAATTTTAAGTTATGTCGTGGGCTCCGGATTAAATGAGAAAACGACACTACTCTATCGTTCCGGTATTCTTAGAGAAAAGTCTAATGGCTGCTGGGCTTTTGCCTTAAAAGACGCTCTTGCATTTTTAAAGTTACCCTCTTTTTTCTCTGACTTTGAAATTTTGCAACCCTCTATTAAAATTCGCAAATTTGATTTGCGAACGATTGCTTCACTTCCTGTAAACTTTATGAAATCAGCACAGTTTTCTTTGGCAGAGTTTGAGCGCTACTTTCAGAAATATGCTCTGCGATCAAACATACGTAGCAAAATTTCTAAGCACCAAGTCAACTCTTTAAATCTTCGCATTGCTCACGCAACTGTTAAGTGGATACAAATGTTGGTCGAAGATTCTGAGCAGTAAAACTATCTATCTTATCTTTTAAAAATTTTCCATTGCTCATAAGTGAGAGCTGTCAAGATATGATCTTCCCATCGACCATTGATTAAAAGATAGTTTTTGGCAAAACCTTCTTTAGAGAATCCTAGTCTTCTCAGTAACGTCTCACTGCGTTTGTTTGAGGGCATGTAGTTTGCCATGATGCGGTGGAGATGAGCTTCTTCAAAAATCGCCTTAATCGCAGCTTGGAGGGCTTCGTGCATTAAACCCTTTCCTTCAAAGACATAATCAATTTTATAGCCTAAATAACAGGCCTGAAAGGGACCGCGAAAGATTTGAGTGAAATTGCAAAAACCTATTATATCAGAGTTGGTTTTTAACCGAAGAAGAAGTCTAATCGACCTTTCTTCTTGATATTCTTTTAGCCAGGCCTCTAGTTTTTCTTGTGTAAAATTAGAGGAAGTCTGCCATTTTTTTAAATGTCTTTCATTACGCTTCTCAAAATGGAGGATTGCTGCAAAATCAGCTTCACATAAAGAATTTAAAACAAGATTTGAAGTGTGCAGTTCTTCTATCATACGACATCTACATTGAAAAAGACTATGATGGCTTCGTCTGTTGCAAATAAATCTGGAATTACTGCCACTGTTTTGGCTTTTAGGAGATCTTGAGAAAGCTCTTGCGCGGGATTATCTATTCTTGTCGTCACGATGATATTTTTCAGCACTGCGTTTCTTTCCTTAAGTTGTTCTTTTATAATTCCTAAATCCTATCGAAAAATCATGGGCAAATATAAAATTAAGGCCATTGAATTATTACCTAAAACATAAACTTTTGGCCTTGTTGCACAATAGCCCTCACAGCATAGAATATAGGGTTGCCAACTAAGGTACGGGTTCTCCCTAAACCTATACAGCCCTTAGGCTGCTTCAAACACCCAGTCAAACCTTGGCATTCCAAGTTTATTCATCTTGTTAATTACCATGCACTTGCAAATAGCTTCTGTCTTCTGAGATCCCATTGAACGAGCTTTCAATCCATCTCCCAACAGCTTCTTGACCCTAAACATTGCCGTCTCCACCAACGACCTTTCGTGATAACCCGAACCTATCTTCCAAAGTTTTCTCCCCATCTCATCCCCACCAAATCCGTGAATTGTGGCAATCGCATCATCCCGTTCTTTTTCCCAGCCCGACTCCTCCTTACCTTTA